>VXPJ01000065.1:2420-2728 GCA_009839635.1 Pseudomonadota bacterium | reverse complement strand
AAGGGCTACGCGGTAGCCCTGCTTTTCGGCTTCCCTTTTGGCCGCGTTCGGGCTGTCAAACGTACCCAGGTAGAGTATCTGTTGGGCATGACGAATCTTGTGACAGTCTCCGGTATGGAGCGTATGCCGGCCAAAGCCATCGGTCCTGCCGATATTAACGCAGTAGTCGATCAGCGGGGGTGGAGTGTACTCTTTCATGTCTACGTATTGCAGACTTGCATTTCTCCCGTATCAGTCGACCTGACTGGTGACCCGGTGTTCACTATCTCACCAGGGTAGCGTTATTTTGAATTATATCCTATAATTGT
>VXPJ01000065.1:0-2410 GCA_009839635.1 Pseudomonadota bacterium | reverse complement strand
CCTTGGCATCGTGCTGGCAGTGTCGCAAAGTTTTCAATAAATTAGAACGTACTTGTTAGCTAATGATGCTGCCAGCACAGGAAGTACTGCGCCCAACGGGTGATGTGGTCCGATTTCATCTTCGCCAGCTCAATTTTTTTATATGACTTACCGGTGTCGTTCGAGAACTGGCCCGCAAGGATGATCTTGAAGCCCTGCACACAGAAATCCGGTACACAACAGGCGGGCTTTCGGGCGCGAAGTCAATTCGAGGCTTGAATATGATATACAATCGGCCCGGACAGGGCCGCATGTCAGCCTGCCAGGTCTCCGGTAAACCTGGACTGAAGGTGTCCCTGGAGAGCATTTCCATACTGAAACGACCCCGCTTGACCCATGAGCACCTCTGACGAATCGAACCTGCTCCGGGACTTGCTTGAACGCTTGCAGGAAACCTTGCCCGGGGTCCCGGTCTGTCCTTCGGGCCAGGTCCCTCCCGGGATGCACCGGTGCATCCATTACCGTCGCCTGGAGTTCAACAAGAACCTGCTGCGCCTGCACGTTCGTGCGGCCAGCGATGAGGCCATAGATGCCCTGGTGGAAGGCGTACACCGGGCCCTGCCGCCACAGCTGGCAGACAAGGCGGGTGAGTACCGGGATCCGGACCCTCACACTCCCCCGGACATACCAGGCGGCTATCGCGAGTCAATCATAGAAATTCATTTCTGAGCATTGCCAGCGGGTCCTGAGCTGGCCTGGGACAATCACGCTCCTGCAGCTCACAAGACATTGCGCGGCAGGATGTGCTGGCGGTGTTCACGGTTACGAGCTAGTTAAGTTAACAACAATGGGCGCAATCAACGAAAACTACCCCAGAGGCTTCACCCCGCCAGCACGGAACCAGTATAGCACCGGCTCGTGGAAAAATCTGATTGCTGGCTCAGACTTCAGTATTGACCGCTCTAGTCCGACATCCGAGGGTCGGAGGAAAGGAATAGTGTCTCAGTTTGAAATGCAAAGAGGGGTACTTATGTACATAGCTAAACGGCTTTCGCTCAAGGTCCAGGTGATTTAGAAGAACAGCCACCAAATGATTATTGCCACCAAGACAATCAATATGACTGTAAAAAGATTATTATCCTTGTCCGACAGCCCGTTCTTGTATTCCCCGACATCTTCCCGAATAAACTCAAACCATTGATCAGCAGAAGGTGCCTCTGGAAACCCTCCAGGAACCTCGATGTTGTTATCCACCATGTAAAACACTGAAGCCAGTCTTGCGGCCATCCTCGTATCTTCCATGGCATCATGGCATCTGCCGACAGGCAACCCGAACCAGCGAGTTGCGTTTTTAAGCGTGCTCCCTTTTCGCCACCCACTGTTGTACTTTTGGAACCAGGTCATCGTGCAATACGACTTGTTCCTGCTCAGCGTCCTTTCACCGGCCCTTTTCAGCTCCGCACCGAGTATTCTCTTGTCAAATGAAACGTTGTGCCCGATGATCGGCAGTTTGCCGATGAAGTCCCTGATCTCTTTTGATTTTTCATCAAAGCGCGGTTTTCCCGCGACGTCTTGATCGAATATACCGTGCACTCTGGAAGCTCCCTCGGGTATGGGTTGCCCGGGATCGAAAACGTATTCCATCTCCAACCCGTCTGCGAGGTTTTCAGGACTATGTCTTAGATCGGAAAAATTCACCTTGCACAGTGCCAGAGAGACGATCCTGTCTTGATCAGGATCCAGTCCCGTTGTCTCCGTATCCAGCACTACGGCCTGCTCAAATCCTGTAAATGCCACTTTTTAGGGCCTCAATTTGGACCCGGGTCCCGGTCTGCGCCAAACGAGCCGACCAGCCTCGACCTTGCGAGCGGCAGTGCTGTGCACTTCTGACCGTGGCCGACAGGTCCTGAACTGGCCTGTGGACAACCATGTCCCTGCTGCACACAAGGCATTGCCGCGCAGCGCTCACCAGCGGGCGGTAAGCTGGATTCCGAAGATATGCTCCGCCCTGGCCGTGTCATTCTCCCGGCGCACCGCCTCGAGGCCGAAGGAGACATCAGGCGCGTTGGTGGCCTCCGGCGTCAGCCGCCAGCCGATGGTGTAGTTGCGCGCCGCTGTCGCGAGCCCGAAGCCCACATGCGGGCTGCCGGTGAAGCGCCCCTCCCCGAGGACGGGCAGACCATATGCCGCTTCCATCGCCCAGCGGGAGGTTGACTCGCCATTGCCCGTCCGGTCCTCCAACGGAGCGGGCGTAAACAGCAAGTCGAGGCCGCCCTCGGCCCGCCCGCCCCAGTCTTGGTGCAGCGTCAGCGACGGACCCCGTTTCGTCGCCGGGACCGGATCCCAAACCAGCGAGGCCGCGAGGCCATGGTCCTTCAGGTCGTCGTTGCCGTGCGCGATCAGCGTGCGGCCCGAGAGGTCGAGCGAGAGC
>VXPJ01000109.1:12504-22895 GCA_009839635.1 Pseudomonadota bacterium | reverse complement strand
AGCGTCAGATGGGTTTAACAGCCAGGATCACGGGAGAGGCGACCCCGGCTTCCTTCGAACCCACCATCGATTATGTGGTGACGAAAATACCGCGGTTCACCTTCGAGAAATTTCCGCACACCCAGCCCAAACTTACCACCCAGATGAAGTCGGTCGGCGAGGTGATGGCGATCGGGCGAACCTTCCAGGAATCTTTCCAGAAAGCCCTGCGCGGTTTGGAAACGGGCACGGACGGGCTCAACCCGATGCACGGGCACTATGATGCGGAGCAGCGCGAGTCACTCGAACTCGAATTGCACGAACCGGGTCCGCACCGTATCTGGTATGTCGCCGATGCCTTTCGCACGGGCTACAGCGTAGACGAGGTTCAAGCTTTGTCCGGAATCGACCCCTGGTTTCTGGCCCAGATCAGACAACTGGTGGACCTTGAGAGCGATCTCGTTGGCAAGGGACCCGGGGACCTGGACTGCGATTCGCTTCGCGAACTCAAGCGCCGGGGATTTTCAGACCAGAGGCTTGCGGGCCTGCTGCAGTGCAGCGAACAGCAGGTACGAAAGGTCAGGCATGACCTGGAGATCCACCCGGTGTACAAGCGTGTGGATACCTGTGCTGCGGAGTTTGCCACCAGCACGGCCTACATGTACTCCAGCTATGACGAGGAATGCGAGGCCTGTCCCACGGATCGCAGGAAAGTCATTGTGCTCGGCGGCGGGCCCAACCGGATCGGACAGGGGATCGAGTTTGACTACTGCTGCGTGCATGCGGCCATGGCGTTGCGCGAGGATGGCTATGAAACCATCATGGTGAACTGCAACCCGGAAACCGTATCGACGGACTATGACACTTCGGATCGCCTGTATTTCGAGCCGCTGACTCTGGAGGACGTGCTTGAAATCGTGCGCCTGGAGAAACCGCAGGGAGTCATCGTGCAGTTCGGGGGACAGACCCCGCTGAAGCTGGCGCGTGCCCTGGAGGCCGAGGGGGTCCCGATCATCGGCACGACTCCGGACTCGATCGATCTGGCCGAGGACCGCGAGCGCTTTGTACAGCTGATTCACCGCCTCGATTTGCTGCAGCCCCCGAACGCTACCGTGACCAGTGCTGAGGCCGCCATCGATGCGGCCGAGGAAATCGGCTACCCGCTGGTCGTGCGTCCCTCGTATGTGCTCGGCGGGCGGGCCATGGAGATCGTGCACCAGCAGGACGACCTGGAGCGCTACATGCAGGAGGCCGTCAGGGTCTCCAACGATGCCCCCGTGCTGATCGATCATTTCCTGGCGGATGCCGTGGAAGTCGATCTGGATGCCATCTGCGACGGCAAGGATGTGCTGATCGGTGGCATCATGCAGCATATCGAACAGGCCGGCATCCATTCGGGAGACAGCGCCTGCTCGCTGCCCCCCTATAACCTGAGCGAGCACGTGCAGGACATGATGCGGGCACAGGCGCGCCAGCTCGCGCTTGGCCTGAACGTGGTCGGACTGATGAACGTGCAGTTTGCGGTGCGGGACGAGAAAGTGTACCTGATCGAGGTCAACCCGCGGGCCTCGCGCACCGTGCCGTTTGTCTCCAAGGCGATCGGTATGCCGCTCGCCAAGATCGCGGCGCGCTGCATGGTGGGCCGGAGCCTGGAACAGCAGGACGCACTGCAGGGAGGCATCCCGCAGTATTCGTCGGTCAAGGAAGCGGTATTTCCGTTCATCAAGTTCGGCGGGGTCGACCCGATTCTGGGGCCCGAGATGAAGTCCACGGGCGAGGTGATGGGGATCGGTGAAACGTTTGCGGAAGCTTTCGGGAAATCGCAGCTTGCCGCAGGTACGCTGTTGCCGGAGCAGGGTTGCGCATTGCTCAGCGTGCGTGATGAAGACAAGGAGCAGACTGTCAGGATCGCCCGGGACCTGCAGGCACTGGGATTCACCCTGGTCGCAACCCGGGGCACGGCACGCTACCTCAATGATAACGGACTTGAGTGCCAGGCAGTGAACAAGGTCAGGCAGGGCCATCCGCACATCGTGGACATGATCACTGCCGGTGAGGTGGACCTGATCGTGAACACCACGGAGGGAAAACAGGCGATTGCAGATTCCTTTACCATCCGCAGGGAAGCCCTGCAGCACAAGGTGTGCTACACCACCACGATGGAAGGTGCATGGGCCCTGAAGGAGGCCATCCAGAGCCGCGGGCAGTATAATGTGTATTGCTTGCAGGATTTGCACACGGGTAGACTGCATCAAGGCGGTACATTCAGGGTTTAGCACGCCCACATTCACAGTTCGGGGTTTCAGTATGGACAGGGTTCCACTCACGGTGCGTGGCGCAGAGCTGCTGCGCAAAGAATTGCAGGAACTTAAATCAGTGAAGCGGCCTCAAATCATTGAGGCGATTGCCACTGCACGCGCGCATGGCGACCTCAGGGAGAATGCGGAATACCATGCAGCCCGCGAACAGCAGGCGTTCGTCGAGGGACGGATCAAGGATATCGAGGGCAAGCTTTCCAGTGCGGAGATCATTGATGTCAGCAAGCTCCAGTCGGGCGGGCGGGTCACGTTCGGCGCCACCGTCGTGCTCGCCGATGAGTCTTCGGGTGAAGAGTCCACCTATACCATCGTGGGCGAGGACGAGGCCGACATCAAGCAGCGCATGGTGTCCATTTCCTCACCGATCGCCCGGGCCATGATCGGCAAGGAGGAGGGGGATGTCATCACGGTGGAGGCCCCGGCAGGACACAGGGACTACGAGGTGGTTGAAGTGCATTACGGAGACGCCGAATAGCAGATTTCGCGCAGGGCCTGAGGCCTGTCAGCGGAATCTTCCTTGTTTTAGGTGAATCTGCCCCAAATATAGTAGTATCAGGGCAGGGCACTGGTTCTGTAAGGTATTGATTTGCATACAGGTGGTTCTGTGATGGTATGTACACAACAGGTGCATCGAGTGGCAGAATCACGGTATAGTTAAGCATTAAAGGGATTTGAATCCAGACTACGAGGTAGTTCTTGAACGACATGGTTAAAAATTTGTTGCTGTGGGCGGTGATTGCGGTGGTTCTGATGACCGTGTTCAACAACTTCGCACCCCGCCCGGAGTCCCCCACTGAGCTTTCGTATTCCAAGTTCATTGAGCAGGTGTATTCCAACAACGTCCGGTCCGTTCTGATCAGTCCGGATGGGCGTCGTATCGAGGGCACCTATGAAAATGGTGAATCCTTCGAGACCTTCAGTCCCGGAGACCCGGGTCTGGTCAAGGATCTGCTCGATCATGATGTGGAAATTGAGGCGGGCGAGACCAAGCCTCGATCGCTGCTGCTCGATATCCTGATCAGCTGGTTCCCCATGCTGCTGTTGATCGGCGTGTGGATATTTTTCATGCGGCAGATGCAGGGCGGCGGTACCGGCCGTGGTGCCATGTCGTTTGGCAAGAGCAAGGCCCGCCTGATGGGCGAGGACCAGATCAAGGTGACCTTCAATGACGTTGCAGGCGTGGAAGAGGCCAAGGAGGAGGTTTCGGAACTGGTGGAGTTCCTGCGCGACCCGGCCAAGTTCCAGAAGCTGGGGGGCAAGATTCCCCGTGGCGTCCTGATGATTGGTCAGCCGGGTACGGGTAAAACGCTGCTGGCCAAGGCGATTGCCGGGGAAGCCAAGGTGCCGTTCTTTACTATCTCGGGCTCGGATTTCGTGGAGATGTTTGTCGGCGTCGGGGCATCCCGTGTGCGTGACATGTTCAACCAGGCCAAGAAGCATTCTCCCTGTATCATTTTCATCGATGAGATTGATGCCGTCGGGCGCCATCGCGGTGCCGGACTGGGCGGTGGCCATGACGAGCGCGAGCAGACCCTGAACCAGTTGCTGGTGGAGATGGACGGTTTTGACGGCAACGCGGGTGTCATCGTGATAGCAGCTACCAACCGCCCCGATGTGCTGGACCCGGCCCTGCTGCGGCCAGGCCGCTTCGACCGCCAGGTAACCGTACCCCTGCCCGACATTCGTGGACGCGAGCAGATCCTGAAGGTGCACATGCGCAAGGTGCCGGTTGGCAAGGATGTGCGTGCCGATTTCATTGCCCGGGGAACGCCGGGATTTTCAGGAGCCGATCTGGCAAACCTGGTGAACGAGGCTGCACTGTTTGCTGCGCGCGGCAACAAGCGTACCGTGAACATGGAAGAGTTTGAACGCGCCAAGGACAAGATCCTGATGGGTGCGGAGCGCAAGTCCATGGTGATGAGCGATGAGGAAAAAGAACTCACTGCCTACCATGAGTCGGGCCATGCGATCGTGGGCCGTCTGGTGCCTGAGCATGATCCGGTCTACAAGGTCACGATCATCCCCCGGGGCCGTGCCTTGGGAGTGACCATGTTCTTGCCGGAAGAGGACCGCTATAGTCACAGCAGGCAGCGACTGGAAAGCCAGATTTCAAGCCTGTTCGGCGGACGGGTTGCCGAAGAGCTTATTTTTGGTGATGAGGCGGTGACCACCGGAGCTTCCAACGACATTGAGCGGGCGACCGAGATTGCACGTGCGATGGTCACCAAGTGGGGCCTGTCGGAGAAGATGGGTCCGCTGTCCTATGGAGATGAGGACGGTGAGGTGTTCCTGGGCCATTCCGTCACCCAGCATAAGACGGTGTCGGATGATACGGCCAATTCGATTGACCAGGAAGTGCGGCGCATCATCGATGTTAATTATGAGCGCGCGATGAAGCTGATCAAGGAAAACATGGACAAGCTTCACATCATGGCGAAAGCCCTGGTGAAGTATGAAACGCTGGACACCGAACAGATTGACGACATCATGGCCGGAGATGAGCCGCGCCCGCCCCAGGACTGGGAGGACGTCGATGACGAGCCGACTTCGGGCTCGACGGCCAAGTCGCCGAAGGAAAGTCCTTCCAAGGACTCGGAGCCGATTGGCGGCCCGGCCAGCGAGCACTGAACCGCTGACCGTATTACCGGGATCCTCCGGTGTTGGAGGTATCCGGTTTCAGGGCCTGCCAGGCGGAGAAACCACGCGCTTTAGATATTTGCATATCGAGACTCTTTGAACATCCGGTTTCGGGGACTGATCGGAAACGCGTATGGGGCGAAAGTTTTTTGGTACGGACGGGATACGTGGCCGGGTCGGCGACGGCGTGATGACGCCGGACTTCGTCCTCAAGCTTGGCTGGGCGGCCGGTTCTGCGCTGTGTACCGATGACAGGAGCCTGGTGCTGATCGGCAAGGATACGCGCATCTCAGGCTACATGTTCGAGTCCGGGCTCGAAGCGGGGCTGTCCGCGGCTGGCGCCAACAGCCGGTTGCTGGGGCCTATGCCGACTCCGGCCGTGGCCTACCTGACCCGCACACTTCGGGCAGCGGCAGGTATCGTTATCAGTGCATCCCACAACTGCTACACCGACAACGGCGTGAAGTTCTTCTCTTCGGAAGGCAGGAAGCTGTCTGATGAGGCGGAGATCGAGATTGAAAACCGCATGGAGCGCGCCCTCGAAGTGGTCAGTGCGGACAAGCTGGGCAAGGCGGAGCGGGTCAACGATGCTGCCGGTCGTTACATCGAGTTCTGCAAGAGTACCGTACCGACCCACATCCGGCTGAACGGCCTGAAAATCGTGGTCGATTGTGCCCACGGAGCTACCTACCATATCGCGCCCAGCGTGTTCACGGAACTGGGTGCGGAAGTGATCAGCACGGCATCGCAGCCCAACGGCTTTAACATCAACGAGGACTGCGGGGCCAACGACCCACAGGTGCTGGGTGCGGCGGTTCTGGAGCATCAGGCCGACCTGGGGATTGCGATTGACGGAGACGGGGACCGGCTGATCATGGCGGACCATACCGGTGCAACCGTGGACGGGGATGAACTGCTGTTCCTGATTGCACAGGCGCGGAAATCGGAAAACACCCTGCAGGGTGGTGTCGTTGGAACCCAGATGAGCAACCTCGGGCTGGAACATGCCCTGCGGGATGCCGGAATCCGGTTCAAGCGGGCGTCGGTAGGAGACCGCCACGTCGTGGAGATGCTGCAGGCGCACTCCTGGATCCTCGGTGGCGAACCGTCCGGTCATATCATCAGCCTGGACCGCATGACGACCTGTGACGCCATCATTTCCGCGTTGCAGGTGCTGCAGATCCTGGTGACCGCACAAAAGAGCCTGCACGAAGCCAAGTCCGGCATGTATAAGTACCCCCAGACCCTGATCAATATCCCGGTGCAGTCCAAGATCGACATCGACAGCACGCCTGAAATCCAGCAGGTCGTGAAGGATGCCGAGTCGGACCTTGGAGAGTCAGGACGCGTGCTGTTGCGGCCTTCGGGCACTGAACCGCTGGTGCGGGTCATGGTCGAGGGCGTGGATGCGATGAAGGTGGAGAAACTGGCACAACACATCGCAGAACGGGTCTCCGCCTCCTGCTGAACACAGTCTGCAGTTTTTTGACGGTCCGGCACAATCTCCGTGGTTTGCTTAATCATGCCTTGGTGGGTAAGCTGCGCACTTTTAATTTTTAACGGACGAATCACCCGATGCGCCAGCCCTTGGTTGCCGGAAACTGGAAACTGAACGGCTCGCTGGAGTCAGTCTCGGCACTTCTTGCCGGGATTGCCGCGCAAATTTCCACGGTCGGGGCCACCGAGGTTGCTGTGTGCCCACCGTCCGTTTACCTGCAGCATGCAGGCCAGTTGTTGCAGGACACCGGCATTGTGCTTGGAGCACAGGACTGCTCGGACCAGGATCAGGGTGCCTACACGGGAGAAGTCTCGGCAGCCATGATCAGGGAATTTGGCTGCACGTACGTGATCGTAGGGCACTCCGAAAGGCGCCATATCTATGGGGAGAGCGATGCTCTTGTGGCTGCAAAGTTTGCACAGGCCCGGGAAAATGCGCTGGTTCCGATTCTTTGCGTTGGCGAAACTTTGGATGAGCGTGAGAACGGACAGACAGAAGCCGTCATTGCACGCCAGCTGGATGCCGTGCTGGCAAGTTCGGGAGTCGAAGGCTTTGGCAAAGCAGTCATAGCGTATGAGCCCGTTTGGGCCATAGGCACCGGCAAGACCGCGACTCCGGGGCAGGCCCAGCAGGTGCATGCGTTTGTCCGCGACAGGCTGAGGAGGCAGGATGAAGGGATTGCAGGTGGTATCCGCATCCTGTATGGAGGCAGCATGAAACCTGAAAACGCCGGTGCATTGCTGCAGGAAAATGATATTGATGGAGGCCTGATCGGGGGCGCATCACTCAAGGCTGAGGACTTTGTCGCAATTGCGGCCTCGGGAACATAAGGAACTTCTCATCAGGGACAGGAACAGGTAGACAGGCATATGATGTTATATAGCATTCTGGTTGCGGTCGATGTGCTGTTGGCCATCGGCATTATCGGTCTGGTGCTGGTCCAGCACGGCAAGGGGGCGGATGTCGGTGCAGCATTCGGCAGTGGTGCCTCGGGTACCGTGTTTGGGGCTAGGGGATCTTCTACTTTCCTGACGCGTGCAACCGCGATTCTAGCGACCCTGTTTTTTGCTAACAGCCTGTTGCTTGCTTATCTTGCCACTCATCGTCCTGTCACTGAAAGTGTCATTGACCAGTCGGTACAGGTGATTGAAGAGGTGGTTGAGGTGCCTGTGGAGGAAAGTCCAGAGGAAGCGCAAGTCATGCCAGAATCCACTGTGTCCGACCTGCCGGATGTGCCTCAAGTGAATGCCCCTGCCGCAGACCCGGGCACCAACTGACCCTCTGAGTTCATTGCCGAATCATGTGATGGGCCCGCCACTTTTTCAGGAAGAGGTTGGATTCAGGTATCTGTCTCTTGCGTTAGAATAGCCAGGCACATGCCGATGTGGCGGAATTGGTAGACGCGCTAGCTTGAGGGGCTAGTGAGGGAAACCTCGTGCCGGTTCGAGTCCGGCCATCGGCACCATGGGTATGTTTCATGCATTCCCAGAACTTCCTAAATCCTTAGTGTTGTTTACAATGGCTGGGCACCTTGCTGGTTACAAACAACATTCTGGAGAAAGAAATGTGGATAGTATTGCTCTTATTGCCTGCCAGTACCGCACAGGCATCATCAGTTTTTCAATAGATGAAGGAATTTAGCTCATGAAGAATGCCGAATCCGAATACCCGATCCATGAATTAATCGAGAAACGATGGAGCCCCTACGTGTTTGCGGACCGGGCCGTCCCCAAAGACGGACTGTGTTCCCTGTTTGAAGCTGCACGCTGGACAATGTCTTCCTACAATGCACAGCCTTGGCGTTACATCGTCGGCATACGCGGGTACAGCGATACCTTGAGGGACCAGATCTTCAGCGTGCTGCTCGAAGGCAACCAGGCTTGGGCGGGACAGGCGCCGGTGCTGGCACTCGGCCTTGTTGAGCACAACTTTGAACACAATGGCCAGCCGAACAAGGCAGCCATCCATGATCTGGGGGCAGCCTCTGCACAGTTGACGCTTGAAGCTACCGCAAGAGGCTTGTGCGTTCATCAGATGGTAGGAATCAATCCCGACAAGGCGCGCGAAGTGTTCGATTTGCCGGATTCCATTGAACCGTTTACGGGCCTTGCCATTGGCTATCCTGGAAAAGTAGAGGATGCGGACCAGGAATTCGCAAACCGTGATCGCAGTCCCAGGATGCGAAAATCACTCCAAGACATTCTCCTGGTGGGATTCGATTTTCTGATGCCCGGATAAGACGTCCGAATTTGGATCTCTTATAAATTGTGCAAAAACAGTGATATAGACCGAAACATTCGCAGTTAAATGACATGATGTACAAGGGTGCAGTCAACGCACATCTGAAATTTGCAGGTGACCAAATTCGGATACAATAGGGTAGGTGCAATGTGCCTCGTGCGGACTGATCTGCCAGGACCTGACACTTCGGCCAAACATTGAAAACCACTGCCTTTGAGGAATGGCAATGCTTGAAAACTATCTTCCGGTACTTGTCTTTATCAGCCTTGCGGTGATCATGAGCCTGATCCCGATGGCCCTGGGCCTGGCTTTTGGACCCCGCCGCCGTGACGAGGCCAAGGACTCACCCTATGAATGCGGCTTCGAGGCCTTCGAGGATTCACGCATGCAGTTTGACGTGCGGTATTACCTGGTTGCGATCCTGTTCATCATATTTGATCTGGAGATCGCCTTTCTGTTTCCCTGGGCGGTCGCCATTCGCGAACTCGGTTTGGCTGGGTTTTTGTCCATGGCGCTGTTTTTGGTGATTCTCACGGTCGGCTTTATATATGAGTGGGGCAAGGGTGCCTTGGACTGGGATTAGGCAGTGGGACTGAGAGGAATTGAGATATGAAACGATACCAGGAACTGATGCGGGACTGACATGGGCATCGAAGGCTACCTGAAAGAGGGTTTTGTCACGACCCGCCTGGATGAGTTGATCAACTGGGCACGAACCGGCTCCATGTGGCCGATGACCTTCGGGCTCGCCTGTTGTGCCGTGGAGATGATGCATGCAGGAGCATCACGCTATGACATGGACCGCTTCGGGGTCATGTTCCGGCCCAGCCCGCGCCAGTCCGATGTCATGATCGTAGCCGGTACGCTGGTCAACAAGATGGCCCCGGCACTGCGCAAGGTCTACGACCAGATGGCCGAACCCAAGTGGGTGATCTCCATGGGTTCGTGTGCGAACGGCGGTGGGTACTACCATTACTCCTATGCCGTGGTGAGAGGCTGTGACCGCATCGTGCCGGTCGATGTCTACGTGCCCGGTTGCCCACCAACCGCCGAGGCCCTGCTGTACGGAATTCTCCAGCTGCAAAACAAGATTCGCCGAACGAGCACCATTGCCCGCTAGGGCCTGTCATCATGGGGGAACGTATCCATCAACTCGGTTCTGACTTGCAGCGCGTGCTGGCCTCCATGGTGCAGGGCCTCGATATCGAACACGATGAGATCACACTGACCGTAAAACCCGGGGATCTCAACGAGGCGATGCTGGCACTGCGGGATACACCGGAGTTCGGCTTCGAACAGTTGGTGGACCTGTCCGGGGTGGACTACCTGGAATACGGGGTCGGAGAGTGGAGCACGCATGGTGCGACCTCGGCCGGTTTCAGCCGGGGTGCGGAAAAAGCCTCCTTCGGGCGCTTTACCTTTGACGATCCGGCGCAGGCCCGGACACTAGAGAATCCACGTTTTGCCGTGGTCTACCACCTGCTTTCCGTCGCCTGCAATCACAGGCTGCGTGTGCGGGTATTCTGCGATGACGATGAACTGCCCATGGTGCCTTCCGTGCATCACATCTGGGCCTCGGCAGACTGGTACGAACGCGAGGCCTTTGACCTGTACGGAATCATCTTCGAAGGTCACCCCGACCTTCGCCGAATCCTCACCGACTACGGTTTTACCGGGCATCCGTTTCGCAAGGATTTCCCGCTGGTGGGCCATGTCGA
>VXPJ01000109.1:0-12494 GCA_009839635.1 Pseudomonadota bacterium | reverse complement strand
TTTGTAAAAGAGCTCTACCAGCCGGTATCCATTGAACCCCGCATCACCGTACCCAAGGTGATCCGCGATGACTACCGCTTTGAATCAGGCGACTCCCAAGAGAACGATGCCTGAGCTTCGCAACTACACCATGAATTTCGGGCCCCAACACCCGGCCGCCCACGGGGTTCTGCGGCTGGTCCTGGAAATGGAGGGCGAGGTCGTACAGCGGGCGGACCCGCACATCGGTCTGCTGCACCGCGCGACGGAGAAGCTTGCGGAAAGCAAGCCCTACAACCACAGCATCGGGTACATGGACCGCCTCGATTACGTCTCGATGATGTGCAATGAGCATGTCTATGTGCTGGCCATCGAAAAACTGGTGGGTCTCGAGGTGCCGGTTCGCGCCCAGTACATCCGGGTCATGTTCGATGAGATCACGCGGATCCTCAACCATCTGCTGTGGCTGGGCGCCCATGCACTGGATATCGGGGCCATGACGGTGTTCCTGTACGCCTTTCGCGAGCGCGAGGACCTGATGGATTGCTACGAGGCGGTATCCGGTGCACGCATGCACGCCACCTACTACCGACCGGGCGGGGTGCACCGCGACCTGCCTGCACAGATGCCCAAGTATGTCGAATCCCGCTGGCACGACAAGAAGGATGTCGCGAGACTCAACCAGGCGCGCACGGGCTCGCTGCTCGACTTCATCGAGGACTTCACGTGGCGTTTTCCCGCGTGCGTGGATGAGTATGAAACCCTGCTGACCGAGAACAGGATCTGGAAACAGCGCACGGTTGATATCGGCGTCGTGAGCCCGGAACGTGCCCTGCAACTGGGCTTTACCGGCCCCATGCTGCGCGGTTCCGGAATCGAGTGGGATTTGCGGCGCAAGCAGCCGTACGAAGTGTATGAACACCTGGACTTCCAGGTCCCGGTCGGGGTCAACGGGGATTGTTACGACCGCTACCTGGTGCGCATCGAGGAGATGCGCCAGTCCAATGAAATTATCCGCCAGTGTGTCAACTGGCTGCGTGCCCATCCGGGGCCGGTGATGGTGGACAACCACAAGATCTCCCCTCCCGCGCGAACCCAGATGAAGATGGGGATGGAGGAGCTCATCCACCATTTCAAGCTGTTCACCGAGGGCTACTGCCTGCCGAAGGGCGAGGTCTACAGCGCCATTGAACACCCGAAGGGCGAGATGGGGATCTACCTGGTGTCGGACGGTGCCAACAAGCCGTACCGCCTGAAAATCCGTGCTCCCGGGTTTGCCCACCTGGCCGCACTGGATGAGATGTCACGGGGCCACATGCTGGCCGATGTCGTCGCAATCATCGGTACCCAGGACATCGTATTCGGAGAGATCGACCGATGACACAGGCTGACTCATCGCAGGCGCTGTCCGACTATGTGCGCGGCGAAGTGGAGGACTGGCTGGCCCGCTACCCGGTCGACCAGAAGCAGTCTGCCGTGCTGGGCGCCCTGCGTGCCCTGCAGCATGAGGACGGCTACCTGAAGACCGAGAAGATGGATGCGGTAGCGGCCTACCTGGACATGCCCCCCATCGCCGTGTACGAAGTTGCATCGTTTTACTCCATGTTCGTACTCAAACCGGTGGGCCGGCACACCCTGGCAGTCTGTACGAATCTTTCCTGCATGCTGTGCGGCGCGGACAAGATCGTCGAGCACCTCGAGCACAAGCTCGGCATCGGGCTGGGGGAAAGTACGCCGGATGGCAAGTTTTTCCTGAAAAATGAGGAGGAGTGTCTCGCTGCGTGCTGCGGTGCACCCATGATGCAGGTCAATCACGCCTATGAGGAGAACCTGACGATCGAAAAAGTGGACAGGATCCTGGAAGCACTGGACTGAATCGATGCCTCAACTGAACAACGTTTGCTTCGAGACCCTGAAATTCGACCAGCCGTGGACGCTGGAGAACTACATGAGCGTCGGCGGGTACTCGGCCTGGGAGAAAATCCTGCAGGAAAACATCTCGCCTGGCGAGGTGATCGAGCAGGTCAAGTCCTCTGGTCTGCGTGGTCGCGGTGGCGCGGGGTTTCCCACCGGGCTAAAGTGGAGTTTCATGCCGCAGGGTACAGGGATCCAGCGCTATGTCGTGTGCAATTCGGATGAATCCGAGCCCGGCACCTGCAAGGATCGCGACATCCTGCGCTACAACCCGCACGCCGTGATCGAGGGGATGGCCATTGCCGGCTATGCCATGCAGGCTTCGGTGGGCTACAACTATATCCGTGGAGAGTTTTCCGGTGAGCCGTACCTGCGTTTTGTAGAGGCCCTGAACGAGGCGTACTCGGCAGGCTACCTGGGAGACAATGTGCTGGGTTCAGACTTTACCTTCTACCTGTACGACACCTTGGGCGCGGGTGCATACATCTGTGGCGAGGAAACCGCGCTGCTGGAGTCGCTCGAGGGCAAGAAGGGCCTGCCGCGGTTCAAGCCGCCGTTCCCGGCCAGCTACGGCCTGTACGGACAGCCCACTACGATTAACAACACGGAGACCTTTGCCTCGGTGCCGGCCATCATGCGCAAGGGAGCCGAATGGTTCTCGGCCCTGGGAGTGGAGAAAAGCGGTGGCACGAAGTGCTTTTCGGTGTCCGGGCATGTGAACAGCCCGGGCAACTTTGAAGTTCCGCTGGGCATGCCCTTTGCCGAACTCCTTGAACTTGCGGGAGGAATCCGCACAGGACACATGCTGAAGGCAGTGATCCCGGGAGGCTCTTCGGTGCCGGTGGTCCCGGGCGAGATCATGCTGAACGTATGCATGGACTACGAATCCATTGCCCAGGCCGGATCCCTGCTGGGGTCCGGGGCCGTGGTAGTCATGGATGACAGCACAGACATGGTCAAGGTCCTGCAGCGGATCTCGCGGTTTTATTTTTCGGAATCCTGCGGCCAGTGTACGCCTTGCCGTGAAGGCACTGGCTGGTTGTACCGCATGCTCTGTCGAATCGTCGACGGCAAGGGCCAGATGGAGGACATCGAGAAACTGGATGATGTGGCCCGCAAGATCGAAGGCAGGACCATCTGCGCGCTGGGTGATGCAGCCGCCATGCCGGTGCACAGCTTTATCAAGCATTACCGCGAGGAGTTTGCGCACTATATCGAACATGGATGCAGCCTGCTGGATGGGCAGATTCCGCAGCGGATTGCGGGATGAGGGGAGTCGAGCGCGATGTCTGAAGAGCAGGTCCAGCTTTTTATCAATGACCGGGAGGTCCACGCCTCGAAAGGTGCCATGCTGATCGAGGTTGCAGACCAGCACGACATCCGGATCCCGCGCTTTTGCTACCACAAGAAGTTGTCCGTAGCCGCCAATTGCCGCATGTGCATGGTGGAGGTCGAAAAGGCACCCAAGGCCTTGCCCGCCTGTGCGACTCCGGTGGTGGAAGGCATGCGGGTCTACACCCATTCTCCGGCTGCCCTCGATGCCCAGAAGAGCACCATGGAATTCCTGCTGATCAACCATCCACTGGATTGCCCGGTATGCGATCAGGGCGGGGAATGCGAGTTGCAGGATACGGCTATGGGGTACGGGGAGGATGTCTCGCGCTACACGGAACGAAAGCGCGTGGTCGCAGACAAGGACCTGGGTCCACTGGTCTCGACCGACATGACACGCTGTATACACTGTACCCGCTGTGTGCGGTTTGGAAGTGAGGTGGCAGGGATTCGTGAACTGGGTGCGACTGGGCGTGGAGAATTCATGGAAATCGGCACCTATGTCGAGCGCGCGCTGACTTCCGAACTGTCCGGGAATGTCATCGATGTGTGCCCGGTGGGAGCATTGAATGCTAAGCCTTCACGCATGCGCGCACGCTCCTGGGAAATGCTGCAACATGCAGGACTGGCCCCGCATGACGGGGTGGGTTCGAATATCTACATGCATGTGCTGCGCAACACGGTTGTGCGGGTGGTGCCCAGGGAAAATGAAGAGTTGAACGAAACCTGGATCCCAGATCGAGACCGGTTCAGCTACGAAGGCCTGCATGTCCCCGATCGGGCCACTGAACCGCTTGTCAGGGGTGCACACAAGTGGGAAGCCAGCAGTTGGCCTGCAAGTCTGAAACAGGTGGCCCAGAAGATCAGGCAATTCAGGCCGGAGGAGGTCGGGGTAATGGCAGCGCCACACTCTACCCTGGAAGAGTTGTACTTGTTACAAAAGCTGTTTCGTGGCCTGGGTATCCAGAATATCGACCACCGGGTCCGGCAGGCCGATTTCGCCGACCAGGAATACATGCCCCTGTTTCCAAACCTGGGACAGTCCATCGAATCCGTAGAACAAAATGATGCGGTATTTCTCATCGGCTGCGACATTCGCCTGGAGCAACCCATGCTGGCCCACCGGATCCGCAAGGCCTCGGCCAGGGGCTGCCAGGTGATCGCGCTGAACTCCCGGGATCTTGATTTTCTTTTTGCAGCACAGGTGACCTGGAACCAGGCTCCCCAGGCCTGGCTTTCCGCCTTAGCCGAAATTATAAAGTGTATACCTGACAATGACTTGAAAGATCTTCCTCATGAACTTATAGAAATCGTGGAGCAGGCCTCTCCATCCAGGTATGCCCAGCATATATATGAGGTACTGAGCCAGGCGGGCACCTCCACCGTTTTTCTGGGCGCGATGCTGGAAGCCCACCCCCAGGCCTCGGCATTGCGGGCATTGGGTGCTTTTCTTGCCCGCCATACCGGTGCCAATCTCGGGATTCTTCCGCAGGCCGGTAACACTGCCGGAGCCTGGCTGTGCGGCACGGTGCCGCATCGCCTTGCGGGCGGTGACCCCAACCCCGATACAGGCCTGAACGTTACCGAGATGCTGACAGGGCCCTGCAAGGCCTTTGTGCTTTTCAATCTCGAGCCGGAATTTGATTTTGCCAGTGCACCGGACACTCTCAAGGCGATGCAGGAGGCCGAGTTTGTCGTGGTATTCACCCCCTACGTGAGTGAATCCATGCGCGGCTATGCGGATGTGATCCTTCCGATCGCCACGTTTGCCGAAACGCGCGGCACGTACGTGAACGCCGAGGGACGCTGGCAGACCGCAGACCTGGCCATCAGTCCTCCCGGTCAGGCAAGACCGGCCTGGCGCATCCTGCGCGTTCTGGCCGAGCATTTTGGCCTTGAGGGCTTCGCACATGGGTCCTGTCAGCAGGTTCTGGATGAAATCAAGGCCGAGGCCGGGGAAGCCACCGGGTTCGAAGGCCGCCTGCATGAATCGAAGGCTGTCAATGCACAGGCAACCGCGGACGGGATGTATCGCGTATCCGCGACCCCCATGTATGCGGTCGACAATGTTGTGCGCCGTGCAGGCTCCCTGCAGCAAACCCCGTTTGAACACACGCCTGGTGTTGCCATGTGCGAACGCCAGGCCCGCGAACTGGGGGTGCAGGATGAAGATGAGGTCCGCATTGTGCAGGACGGGCGCGCGAAGGTACTGAGGCTGGAGCTTGACCCGGACTTGCCCATGGGCTGCGTGTGGGTGCAAAAGAGTGCACGGCACGTTGATGTACTGGGAGATGCCATCGCACCGGTAGAGATACAAAGGCTTGATCATGATTGACTGGTGGCAAGCTCTGGTCGCACCGTTTCCGCCACTGCTGCTGACCGTGGCCTACATGCTGGTGTTTATTCTGGTGCTTTTTGCCTGCGTGGCGTATGCCACCCTGGCCGAGCGCAGGGTCCTCGGTTTCATGCAGGTGCGACTGGGTCCGAACCGGGTAGGGCCCCAGGGTCTGGGTCAGCCGATTGCCGATGCCCTCAAGCTGATGTTCAAGGAAATGATCCTGCCCAATGATGCCGACCGCTTTCTGTTTCGCACCGCACCGCTGCTGTCCATGGCCCCGGCCCTTGCCGCCTGGGCCGTGATCCCGTTCTCGGAGCACCTGAACTTTGCCGATATCAATGCAGGGTTGCTGTACATACTGGCCATGACTTCACTGGGCGTCTATGGCGTGATCGTTGCCGGCTGGGCCTCGAACTCCAAATACGCATTGCTGGGCTCCTTGCGGTCCGCCGCCCAGATCGTGTCCTACGAGATCGCCATGGGATTTGCACTGGTCGGCGTGCTCATGGCAAGCGGCAGCCTGAACCTCGGCGACATCGTCATGGCCCAGCAGGGCAGCATCCTGCACTGGTACTGGTTGCCCCTGTTGCCGCTTTTCCTGACCTACCTGATCGCCGGCATCGCAGAGACCAATCGCGCGCCCTTTGACGTGGTCGAGGGGGAGTCCGAAATCGTCGCGGGATTTCACGTCGAGTACTCGGGGATGGGGTTTGCAATGTTCTTCCTGGCCGAGTACGCCAACATCATCCTGATCTCCGCACTCACGGCGCTGCTGTTCCTGGGTGGCTGGCTCAGCCCCCTGGAAGGCATCCTTCCGGCACACGCTTTTCACCTGCCGGTCATCGGTGTGCTGCTGGGATCCGGGGCACACTGGTTTATCGCCAAAACCAGCTTTTTCATTTTTTGCTTCCTGTGGTTTCGCGCCACGTTCCCGCGCTACCGGTACGACCAGATCATGCGCCTGGGATGGAAGGTGCTTCTGCCCGTGACATTGATCTGGATCGTGGTGGAGGGTGTTTTGCTGTACCTGCAACTGCCGCCCTGGTTTGACTGAATGACAATGTTGAAGAAAATTAGAAACCTTGTCCGCAGCTTTACCTTGTCGGAGCTTTTGAGGGGAATGAGCCTGACTGGTCGGCGCTTTGGCTCCAAAAAGCTCACGGTCCGCTACCCGGAGGAGAAGACTCCGCAGTCGCCCAGGTTCCGGGGGCTGCACGCGTTGCGCAGGTACCCGAGTGGGGAAGAGCGCTGTATCGGCTGCAAACTGTGCGAAGCGGTCTGTCCTGCACTGGCCATTACCATCGATACGGAGGAGCGTGAGGATGGAAGCCGGCGCACCACGCGCTACGACATCGACCTGTTCAAGTGTGTCTACTGCGGATTCTGCGAGGAGGCCTGCCCGGTGGATGCCATCGTGGAGACCCGCGTGTTCGAGTACTCGTTCTTCGAACGGGGCCAGCAGGTGATGACCAAGGACATGTTGCTCGAGGTGGGTGAAAAGCATGAAGCCCAGATTGCTTCCGACCGGGAAACCTCGATATTTGACTGACGAGTTTGTAAACCCATGTTGATACAGAGTACGGTCTTTTATTTTTTCTCGGCGATCCTCGTGGCCTCAGCACTGGCCATGATTTCGGTTCGCAATCCCGTGCATGCCGTGCTGTTCCTGGTGCTGGTGTTCTTCACCAGTGCGGCCATCTGGCTGCTGCTGGAAGCTGAATTCCTGGGCATCACCCTGGTGCTCGTGTACGTGGGTGCGGTCATGGTGCTTTTTCTGTTCGTGGTGATGATGCTGGACATCAACCTTGCCAAGATGCGTGCCGGTTTTGCCCGCTACCTGCCGGTGGGGCTGTTGGTGGGGATCGTCATGGCCGTCGAGATGGCCGTAGTCCTGAGCCGCCCGGCTTTTGATTTGCAAAAGCCCGAGGCCAAGCCGGCGGACTACAGCAATACACAGGAGCTGGGCGAGTTGCTGTTTACCGAGTACATCTACCCGTTCGAGATTGCAGGTGTCATCCTGCTGGTGGCGATCGTTGCAGCGATCACACTGACCATGCACAAGCGCACCCGTGCCAAGCGGCAGAGTCCTGCAATGCAGGTCAGCGCGGACCGGGCAGAGCGCGTGCGCCTGGTCTCCATGGACAAGGACTGACTTGCCAAGGCCAACATACGAGAGACCACGATGATCACCCTGACCCATTTCCTGGTCCTTGGCGCCATTCTTTTTTCCATCGGCGTTGCCGGGATTTTCCTGAACCGCAAGAACGTGATTCTTTTGCTGATGGCTATCGAGTTGATGCTGCTCGCGGTCAACATGAACTTCGTGGCCTTTTCCCATTACCTGGATGATCTGGCAGGCCAAGTGTTCGTGTTTTTCATTCTTACGGTATCCGCGGCTGAAGCCGCGATTGGCCTGGCCATTCTGGTGGTGCTGTACCGCAACCGCCGGACCATCAACGTGCAGGACCTCGAAAGCCTGAGGGGCTAGATTCGCGAGAAGGCCGTGAAGATACTCTGCTTGATCATTGTGTTAGCTCCCCTGGCAGGTGCCCTGATCGCAGGCTTGTCCGGTCGCAGTATCGGGCGTGCCGGGGCGCACTGGGTAACGATTGCCGGGGTAGCGCTGTCGTTCCTTTTGAGTCTGGTCGTATTCAAGCTGGTCCTCCTGGACCAGGCGGGGCCGATGTCGATCGATGTGTACCGGTGGGCCGTGCTGGGAGGGCTGAACCTCAAGGTCGGTTTCCTGATCGATCCGCTGACCGCGATCATGATGCTTGTGGTGACCTTCGTGTCCCTGATGGTGCACATCTACACGATCGGGTACATGCATGACGATCCCGGCTACCAGCGCTTTTTCGCCTATATCTCCCTGTTTACGTTCTCGATGCTGATGCTGGTCATGGCAAACAACTTCCTGCAGCTGTTTTTCGGCTGGGAAGCCGTGGGCCTGGTGTCCTACCTGCTGATCGGTTTCTGGTACACCCGAGAGTCTGCGATCCATGCCAACCTGAAGGCTTTCCTGGTCAACCGGGTAGGGGATTTCGGCTTTTTGCTGGGCATCGCAGCGATACTGGCCGTGTTTGGCAGCCTGGATTACCTGGCGGTGTTCAGCCAGGCCCCTGGCGCTTCCGGGCAGACGATCGCAATTGCCGCAGGTGTCGAATGGCCGGCCATGACCGTCATCTGCCTGCTGCTGTTTGTGGGCGCGATGGCCAAATCCGCACAAGTTCCCCTGCATGTGTGGCTGCCGGACTCCATGGAGGGTCCGACACCGATCTCAGCACTCATCCATGCCGCAACCATGGTCACGGCCGGGATCTTCATGGTGGCGCGCATGTCACCGCTGTTCGAGTTCAGTGACGTGGCCCTGTCGGTGATCCTGGTCATCGGTGCACTGACCGCGTTTTTCATGGGCCTGGTCGGGATCGTGCAAAACGACATCAAACGGGTGGTGGCCTATTCAACCCTGTCGCAGCTTGGCTACATGACTGTGGCACTGGGCGCCTCGGCCTACTCGATTGCCATCTTCCACCTGTTCACGCATGCCTTCTTCAAGGCCCTGCTGTTCCTGGCAGCGGGCTCCGTGATCGTAGCGCTGCACCATGAACAGGATATGCGCAAGATGGGCGGTCTTAAAGAGCGCATGCCGATCACCTACTGGACCGCGTTGATCGGCACCCTGGCGCTGGTCGGATTTCCAGGCTTCTCCGGGTTCTTTTCCAAGGATGCCATCATCGAGGCCGTGCATTACTCCAGCCTGCCGGGGGCAGGATTTGCCTATGTACTGGTCACCGCAGGCGTGTTCGTGACGGCCTTCTACTCGTTCAGGCTGCTGTTTTTGACGTTTCACGGGGAAAGCCCGGACCGTGGCAAGGTAGTGGGTCGCATCATGGAGTCCCCTGCGGTCATTACCGTGCCCCTGATCCTGCTGGCGGTGCCCTCGGTGTTTGCCGGGATGTTCATCGGACCGCTCGTGTTCGGTGATTATTTTGCAGAGAGCCTCGTGGTGCTGGATCGTCACAGTGCCGTCGCCGAGCTCCAGTCCCATTACCACGGCCTGGGGTCCTTCATCGTGCATGGCTTCCAGGGTCCGGCGGTCTGGTTGATGTTTGCAGGAATCCTTAGCGCCTGGTGGGTTTACCGGCGCAGGCCCGGGGTTGCACAGATGGGCAAGCAGCGCCTCGGCCTCCTGTACAACGTGCTGTCTCACAAGTACGGCTTTGATGAGCTTTACCAGGGGCTGTTTGCCATGGGCACGCGCAGGGTAGGCACCGTGTGCAGTTCATTCGGGGATCGGATGCTGATCGACGGGCTGGTGGTGAATGGGTTTGCCCGGGCCGTCAACTGGTGTTCGCTGCGGGTTCGAAACGTGCAGTCCGGCTACCTGTATCACTATGCCTTCACGATGATTCTTGGCCTGCTGGTCCTGCTCGGCGTCCGCTACCTGTAATCCAGTCATGCCCACCACGTTTCCCATTCTGAGTCTGCTGATCTGGCTTCCCATCATCGGCGGTCTTTTGGTAATCGTTGCGAAGAAGGTTTCCGTGCATGCGGTGCGCTGGCTGGCCGGGCTGGTTGCTCTGGTCACGTTTGTTGCAAGCATCGCGCTGCTGAATGCGTTCGATACGCAGCAGTACGCCATGCAGTTCAGGGAGCACCTGCCCTGGATCGAGGCGTTCAACGTCTACTACTCGCTGGGAGTGGACGGGATATCGGTGCCGCTGATCCTGCTCACGACCGTCATCACGCTGCTGGTGATCATTGCCGGATGGGAAATCGAATCGGGGCGCATCGCAGAATACTTCGCCTCGTTCCTGGTCCTGGAAGGCCTGATGATCGGAGTGTTCTGTGCCCTGGACGCCATCCTTTTCTACATATTCTTCGAGGGCATGCTGATCCCGATGTTTCTGATCATCGGCATTTGGGGTGGCCCGCGCAGGGTGTACGCGACGATCAAGTTCTTCCTGTACACCTTTTTGGGTTCGGTATTCCTGCTGGTCGCACTGGTGTTCCTGTACCTGCAGGCCGGCACCTTCGAGATCGCACAGCTGCAGCAGACGCCTCTGAGTGCCCGCGAACAGTACCTGATTTTCCTGGCGTTCCTGGTTGCGTTCGCGGTGAAGATTCCCATGTGGCCGGTGCACACCTGGCTGCCGGATGCGCATGTGGAGGCGCCCACGGGGGGCTCGGTGGTGCTGGCGGCCATCATGCTGAAGATGGGCGGCTACGGGTTTTTGCGCTTCACCATCCCCATTACATCGTATGCCAGTGACCAGCTGGCCGTGGTCATCATCGCGGTTTCGCTGGTGGCCATCGTCTACATCGGACTGGTCGCACTGGTGCAGCAGGACATGAAAAAGCTGATCGCCTACTCCTCCATTGCCCACATGGGTTTTGTCACACTGGGATTTTTCGTGGTGTTTGCACTGCTTGCCAAAACCGGCTCTTCGGCGGAGCTGGCCATGCACGGCGGCATGGTGCAGATGATCTCCCATGGCTTCATCTCAGGTGCCCTGTTCCTGTGTGTCGGGGTGTTGTATGACCGCATACACAGCAGGGAGATCGCCGATTACGGGGGCGTCGTGAACAGCATGCCGAAGTTTGCGTCGTTTTTCGTCATCTTTGCACTGGCCAATGTGGGGCTGCCCGGAACCTCTGGGTTTGTCGGCGAGTTCATGGTGATCCTGGCAAGTTTCAATGCCAACGTGTGGTATGCCCTGCTGGCAGCATCGACACTGGTCCTCGGAGCCGCATACACCCTGTGGATGCTGAAGCGCGTGGTCTTCGGTGCACCCGGAAATGACCAGGTAGCCGCCCTGAGCGACCTCAACCACAGGGAGTTTTTCTGCCTGCTGACCCTGACGCTGCTGGTGCTCTGGATCGGCCTGTGGCCTGCACCGCTGATCGAAGTCATGGATGCCTCGGTAGCTCATTTGCTGCACCAGGCGCAACTGCCCAACCTCAGGTACTGATCATGGGAAGCCTGAATGCCGATGTACTTTTAGCCCTGCCTGAGATCTTCATGCTGGCAGCAGCCTCGGTGGTGTTGCTCATCGGCCTCTATACCGGCAGGAAAGCCGAGACACTGGCCTATGTCCTGAGTCTTGCAGCGCTGGTCACCACTGCAGTGCTGGTGTATTCCACGCCCGCATCCAGGGAGTTGTTTGCCTTCGGGGGCATGTATCTGAATGATCCGCTGGCCCAGGCGATCAAGCTGTTTGCCTGTGTGACGGTGGCCGCCGTGATGATGTACGCACGTCCCTACCTGCGCCAGCGTGCCAACCTCAGTGCAGAGTTTTACGCGCTCGGGCTGTTTGCCACCATGGGGACCCTGGTGATGGCTTCGGCACACAATTTTGTATTGATCTACCTGGGGCTTGAACTGCTGTCCCTGTGCCTGTATGCCCTGGTCGCGTTCGTGAGGGACTCCCGGGATGCGAGCGAGGCCGCCATCAAGTATTTCGTCCTGGGCGCGATCGCCTCGGGCATGCTGCTGTACGGCATGTCGATCATGTATGGATTGACGGGCAGCTTGGACCTGGCCGAGATCAATGCCTACCTCGCGCAGGCCGACGCCAACCGCATCGCCCTGGTATTTGCGCTGGCCTTTATCGTGGTGGGCCTGGCCTTCAAGTTTGGTGCGGTGCCTTTCCACATGTGGGTCCCGGACGTCTACCAGGGAGCACCCACGGCCATTACCCTTTTTATCGCCACCATGCCGAAACTGGCGGCATTCGTCATGGCCATCCGCCTGTTGAACTACGGCTTGCAGGAGTTGCTCGTGGACTGGCAGCAGATGCTGATGGTCCTGACGGTGCTGTCCGTGGTCTTCGGCAACGTGATTGCCATTGCGCAAAGCAACATCAAGCGCATGCTGGCCTATTCGGCCATCTCCCATATCGGTTTTATCTTGCTGGGGATTCTGCCGGGC
>VXPJ01000007.1 GCA_009839635.1 Pseudomonadota bacterium | reverse complement strand
TAGAATAAAAAAGACGTATCATTGTGTCCGACAGGGTTTATTGACATCCGACTACCCTGGCGCGCTGTCCAGTTTCGACGGTCCGGCATCACCTACCTTGACATGATGCGGCACAACGCGACAACGATAACGCAGGCGCTGACTTTATAGGTTCGGCGTAATTGAGGGCCCGCCGTTTGGCCTTTATCGCGGCGGTGCGGACCAGGGTGTAAGCTTCGATGGATTGGAGGACGCGATGCTCCGATGGTCCTGCCACGCCATGCACGGCCGGCGAGTGGATCGAGGCGCTTGAGATTAGGTCGTGGACTCATCAGCACGTAGCCGGATTCTGACGGTTTGCAATCTTGATCATGGCAAGGAAGTTGACGGCACGCTTTTCGTAGCGTGTGGCAATGCGCCGGAACTGCTCGAGATCCAGTACCTCACTTGGTTATTGAAAACAAGCACTTATCGTGCAATCATGGGACCAACACAGCTATGACAAGTCAAAAATACCAATGGAAAAAGGGCCTTATCCCCTGAGTAACGCTGAAGTAACGCCACGCGGTGACAAGTTCATTATCACCATGCAAACCAAGCAAGGTGAGCAGCACAGGTATGAAGCCGACTACCTCGCCATATTAAAATTCGCCGCCAGGATGACGCAGGCTTACAGGGAATACAATAGAAAAGATGAAGGCTGATTACAGGTGATGGTTATATTTGTGGATCAGTGTCAGAGGCATCCAGTCTACCAGGAGGGTTAGTTGCACTACCAGCTACTGTTTTCCTTTGTGGTGGCATCTACGCTGTAACAGTTCTTCAGATTCTGCGAATTGCTCGGTTGTCAGGGTCTCTTCAGCTTGCGCGTGCGTGATTTCCCAAGAGTGCATTTCCTGCTCGGCAGCAAGTTCAAGTTCCTCGATAGCACAATTTACATACCCGCCTTTTTCACCGTGATCTGCGGATGCAGAGGCATCGCCCCCGTGGGGAGTATCTCAACCCGTAAACCAGGTATCAATTTGTTCATGGGCTCTTCCTTTGCATTGACCTTGGGGGTAAGTGTCAGCTTGCCTGGGTGCGCAAATGGCACGTTCAGTACTGCCGGGTCTGCCGGCGTCCTGTCCCCAGGATGAACCGGTGTTGAAAGGGGTATAGCAGGCATGACGCTCCAACTTTCAGAACCGTGCATCGTTCAGCAACCGGTAGGCTTCAGCAGAACGGACACTTTCATTGCCCTTTGCATAGTCAATGGGCAGCCGTCCCTTTTTATCTGGAATTCCCGGATCCGCACCAACTGATAGCAGCATTTCGACAATCTTAGGGTTGTGATTGTAAGCGCTTGCCACGTGAAGCGGTGTGCGCCCGTACCTGTCTTTCCCGGTCAGGTCTGCACCTGCTTCCAGCAACGCTTCGATTACATGCGGATTGTTGTTATGGGCAGCGGCCATATGCAGCGGTGTGGCTCCATCCCCGGCTCGCATATGCACATCTGCACCGGCCGCTAGTAATGTTTCAATGACGGATGGACTGTCTGTTTGGGCTGCAGCGACATGAAGCGGTGTACTTCCATACCTATTTCGTGCATGCACATCTGCACCGGCCTCGAGCAATACATGAACGATGCCCGGATCATGCGCATGGGCAGACGCCGTGTGTAGCGGCGTGGCTCCATTTTCAGTACGCGCGTTCAGCTTCGCACCCGCAGACAGGTAATATCGTACCTTCGATACCGTTGCCGTTTCAAAAAACAGCCTGCTGTTCCATCCGGCATACGCGGTGGCAAAGAGTGTCAGGCTGATTATTGCTGCATGGGCCAATACGAGTAATATTCTAGTCTTCATTTTTCCCAGTCCACGACACATAAAAGATTTGCGGGTCACTGGTATCGGCAACAACCGGGTCTCGGAACCCAGGCCAGAAATCAATGTTGTCCCGATTCTATCATTATGTACTGAAGTTTGGATTCGGGAATGGTGTCCACCAGGGCACTGTGTGCTGCCCCTTGCCCCGTGAGGAATCGCCTGGGGCCATGGGCCGGGACTGGCGTGATACGCCGACCTGCAACAGCCTGGCAAGACCTCTGGCAGATTCGTGTCTTGCGCTGACCGGAACCGTATCTGAATGCAGGAGTCTGGCCCGCTCCAGGCTGGGCCAACGCCTTTTGCTGCTTGCACTGTCACCTTGGGTCATGGATCATCCACTGGAACGGTTTGGTAGTGCTGAAACTGGATGGTCGGTTTGGAAATGAGCGGCTTACAGGCAGAAGAAATTGAAATCGGTATCATTGGACGGGGAACCCTGGCTGATTTGATCGTCACCCACCTTGGCAAGGCGGGCTATGCGCTGGGCGGGCTGGAGGATGAATCCGGTGTATCCAACAGCCTCATCTCCCGGGAATTTCCATCCCCCAGGATGCTCGCGGGAGCCTGTCCGGTCATCGTCACGGCCCTGTCTGACGGGACCGAACTGGAAAGGGTTCTTTTTGGAGATACGGGCATTGCACAGTGCTGGAGGACGGACACACTGGTCATAGACATGAGCACGGTGTCCCCCGAGTTCCTGCAGGAACTTTCTGAACAGCTTGTGGAAAATGGGATTGCATTCCTGGAT
>VXPJ01000121.1 GCA_009839635.1 Pseudomonadota bacterium | reverse complement strand
GACCAGCTTATCGCATGGCACTGGGGTCGCAAGGACCACCCCCGTGTCACCCTGATTGGCAAGGGAGTTTCATTTGACAGTGGCGGGCTGGACATCAAGAGCGCACGAGGCATGCGATTGATGAAAAAGGATATGGGCGGAGCTGCGCATGCTGCGGGAGTTGCCAGTGCCATCATGAAGCTGGACCTGCCGGTCCGTTTACAGGTACTGATCCCAGCCGTGGAAAATGCCATTTCCGGCAATGCCTACCGTCCTGGCGATGTCCTGACTTCAAGAAGCGGCAAGACCATAGAAGTCGAGGATACCGATGCAGAAGGGCGCCTGATCCTGTGCGACGCCATTTCGAGGGCGGTGGAGGATGATCCTGATCTCATCATAGACTTTGCCACCCTGACCGGTGCTGCAAGGGTTGCCCTTGGAACGGAAGTGCCCGCATTTTTCACGAACGATGCGACCGTCGCACAAGACCTGATGGCCGCATCCTCCAGTGTGGACGATCCGGTATGGCAATTGCCGTTGCACAAATCTTATCGCCAGCTTCTCGACAGCGACATCGCGGATATCTCGAACTGCTCAAGCAGCGGATATGCAGGTGCGATCACCGCCGCATTGTTCCTGGATGAGTTTGTTCCTGACGCCATTCGCTGGCTGCATTTTGACGTCATGTCCTGGAACACGCGAGAGCGGGCAGGGCGGCCCAGGGGTGGAGAAGCGATGGGTCTTCGCGCCGTGGTCGAATTTCTCCAGCGGCGATACGCATGACTTTCCCCGGAACTGCCATGAACCGAGCCACCCTCCATCCGCACCGCCTGTGCGTAGCCCCCATGATGAACTGTACGGACCGCCATTACCGCTACCTCGCACGCCTGCTGAGCAAGCACAGTATGCTGTATACGGAAATGATGGCTGCCGGTGCCCTAGTACACGGCGACCATGAACGCCTGCTCGAGTTCGATTCGAGCGAGCACCCGCTTGCCCTGCAAGTCGGCGGAAGCCATGTGCCGGATATGCAGCGCTGCACCGAGTATGCTGCAGAGTTCGGCTATGACGAGGTCAATATCAATGCCGGGTGTCCCAGCAACCGCGTGCAGGCCGGCAGATTCGGGGCCTGCCTGATGCTCGAGCCGCAAACCGTTTCGGACTGCGTTCGCGCTATGCAAACCGTGGCGCCTATTCGGATCAGCGTCAAAACCCGGATCGGCGTGGATGATCACGACCGTTACCCGGACCTGCATCATTTCGTCGACACGGTGGCTGCGACGGGATGCTCCATTTTCATCGTGCATGCGCGCAAGGCTTTTTTGTCCGGTTTGAGTCCGAAGCAAAACCGCAGCGTCCCCCCATTGCGTTATGAATTCGTATACCGCCTGAAACAAGACTTTCCGAACCTGAAAATCGTCCTCAACGGCGGTTTGTCCGATGAAGCAAAGATCCTGTCACATCTGGAGCACGTGGACGGCGTCATGATCGGCAGGGAAGCGTATGAAAATCCATACTTTCTGGCACGCCTGGATGCCGCGCTGTTTCACACACAGCTACCTTCGCGTGGTGAAGTGCTGGACGCCTACAAAGGCTATGCTCGCCGACAACTCGATGCCGGCGTACCCCTGGCCACCCTGTGCCGTCATCTATCCGGCCTGTTTCACAGCATGCCGGGCGCCAGGGCCTGGCGTCGTGTCCTGAACGAAAGCACCGGCAAAAAGGATGCCAGCCTGGAGATCATTCGCACGGCGGAACGGTTTGTCACGGGAGGCCTGCATGGTTGAAAGCCGACAAACCATCGTCAAGTTCGACCATGTCCAGAAAAGCTACGATGGTCAGGCGCTGGTCATCAAGGATCTGAACCTGAATATCGAGACCGGCGAGTTCCTGACCATGCTGGGTCCTTCAGGCTCGGGCAAGACCACCTGCCTGATGATGCTGGCCGGGTTTGAGCCGGCGACCTATGGTGAAATCTACCTGAATAACCAGCCGATCAACCGGGTCGCCCCCCATCGGCGGGGCATCGGTATGGTGTTCCAGAATTATGCGCTGTTCCCACACATGAGCGTCGCTGAGAACTTGGCGTTTCCCCTGCAGGTGCGCAAACTCCCGAGAACGGAGATCGAAACCCGGGTCGAGCGGGCTCTGGACATGGTGAAACTGCCGGGCTTCGGCAGTCGGCGTCCCGCCCAGCTATCCGGGGGTCAGCGACAGCGGGTGGCCGTCGCAAGAGCCCTGGTGTTTGAACCGGTGCTAGTGCTGATGGACGAGCCGCTTGGCGCACTGGACAAGAACCTGCGCGAGGAGATGCAGTTCGAGATCAAGCGCATACACGAAACCTTGGGAGTAACCGTGGTCTATGTCACCCATGATCAATCCGAGGCCCTGACAATGTCCGACCGGATCGCAGTATTCAACGATGGAGTGATCCAGCAACTGGCCACCCCGGACGTGCTGTACGAGCAGCCCGAGAATGCCTTCGTGGCCCGCTTCATCGGCGAAAACAATTGCCTGCAGGGCAAAGTGCGGTCAGTGGACGGGGCCTATTGTCAGGTCGGGCTGGAAAGCGGCGAAGTGGTCCGCGCGCTGAAGGTCAAAGTGGAAGGCGAGGGCATGCCGACC
>VXPJ01000004.1 GCA_009839635.1 Pseudomonadota bacterium | reverse complement strand
CAGCAACACCCCGGGCCATGGCCTGCTCGCTGTACTGCAGGCCGTGCTGGCGTGTGCCTTGTGTGGCAAAGAACAGGGCTCCGGCTTCAATCGTGCGGCTGTCAAGGCCAAGTCCAGTGATCACCGTATCGCTATGCATCTTTTGCACCCGTGCCCATCCGTCCAGCAGATCTGCCAGAGGCCAGGAAAATGATGGTCCTTGTGTGCACGGCCTAGCCTGCATGGTCTTGAGGAAGGCGAACGGTATCGGCGCGCAAGGACACGTTGTCAGGTGTAATGTTCAGCAAACGCAAAGCTCCCCCCATGATCCTCGAAAAAACAGGCGCTGCCACATGGCCACCGTAGTAGGCTCCCTTGCTGGGCTCGTTGACCAAAACGACAAGCACCAGTCTCGGGTCACTTGCTGGTGCCATGCCTGCGAACATCGCAATGTACTTTTTCTCATAACCGTTGCCTGCCGACTTGCGCACGGTGCCGGTCTTGCCGGCAATCGTATAACCCGGCACCCCGGCACGGGAACCTGTGCCCTCTGCGGAGACCACCTCATCCAGGATCGAGCGGACCTGGCGCACGGTTTGGGGTGAAAGCACACTGGACTGCGTGCTCGAGCGGGAATCCTCTTCTTCCCTGCGCAGCATGGAGATGGTGGCTCGTTTGCCGTCGGATGCCAGCACGGTGTAGGCCCGTGCCAGTTGCAACGCGGTCATTGACATGCCGTAGCCGTATGCCATCGTGGCATGCTCGGTCTTGTGCCAGTCCTGGAAGTTTTTCAGGTAACCGGTCGCCTCACCCGGGAATCCAGACTCTGTGGACTGACCCACCCCTATCGCGTCATAGGTGGTCCACAGGTCCTGTCGCGGGATCGTGAACGCCATTTTCACGGCACCGACATTGCTGGACTTCAGCAACACTTCATTGACTGAAAGCGGACCGAAGTCACGGATGTCCCGAATAGTGAACCGGCCCACTTTATAGGTTCCTGGCGTGGTGTCGATCACGGTCTCCTGGGAATAACGCCTGGAATCCAGGGCCAGCGCAACCACAAATGGTTTCATCGTCGAGCCCGGCTCGAATACATCCGTGACCGCGCGATTGCGGTAGGTGTGCTGCTTGTGCTCCTTGCGATTGTTCGGGTTGAACGAGGGCACATTGACCATGGCCAGCACTTCACCCGTTTTGGTATCCACCATGACTGCCGATGCCGAAAGGGCACCATGCTGGAGGTAGGCAGCCTTCAATTCGCGGTAAGCCAGGTATTGCACTCTTCGATCTATGCTCAATGTCAGGTTTTGCCCAGGGCGCGGGATCCGGATGGCTTCGACATCCTCAACAATCCGGTTGAGCTGATCCTTGATCACCTTCTTGGCACCGGGCTGTCCCGCCAGCCAGTCTTCATAGGCCAGCTCTATGCCCTCCAGGCCCTTGTCATCGATGCCTGTGAAACCGATCACATGGGAACTGACCTCTGCGGTGGGATAATAGCGCCGGTATTCCCGTTGCAGATAAAATCCCGACAAGTCGCTTTGCCGCAAGCGTTCAGCCTGCTGTGGGTCTATATGGCGCTTGATATACAGGAATTGCCGGTTTTTCTTCTGTTCGAGTTTGCCGGCCAGGTCTCTCACCTTCAGGTCCAGGATTTCAGCCACGCGTACCACGGAGCCATGACTGTCAAGGGCCTCGGCGGGATTGGCCCAAACTGAAAAAACCGGCGTGCTCACTGCGAGTAATTGACCGTTTCGGTCCAGAATCATCCCACGATGCGCTGGCATCTCAACTACCCGCAAGTGGCGCGCCTTACCTTCCTCCTCCAGGAATTCATGGTCGAACAGCTGCAGTTCAACAGCCCGTACTAACAACACAGCCAGTCCGAATACGAAGACAGACAACACAAATATACGTCTTCCTCTGAAATTCGGTTCCTGCTTCATGACGTCAACGGGATTCCAGAAGTACCAGCCTTTCCTTGTGGACCTGGCTCATCCCGAGTTCTTCACGTGCCAGTCTCTCTACCCGGGCATGTGCCAGCCAGGTGCTTTGCTCCAGCTGCAGACGGCCCCACTCGACTTGCAATTCGTCAAACTGATCCTGCAATTTCTGCAACTCGATAAATTCCTTGCGCAGGGAATGCTCCGAATACACGATGCCCACGCCTGTGAACACCTTCACTCCAATCACGCACAGCACAAGCACAAACCTGCCTAGCATGCGACACGCTCCAGGATATACAGCTTGGCACTGCGTGCCCGTTTGTTGGCAGCGACTTCCTCTGCAGAAGGGCACACCGGTCTGCCAACTCTTTTCAGTTGCGGCCCAGGCAATCCGGTGACAGGCAGCTTGCGCGGTGCGGCGGGCTGACTGTGTTTCCTGAACACGCCCTTCACTGTCTGGTCTTCCAGTGAATGAAAGGTGATCACCAGCAACCTCCCAAATTCTGCCAACAGCCCCACGCTGCCATCCAAGGCAGCTTCCAGTGCCTTCAGTTCCTCATTGATAAAAATGCGGATGGCCTGAAAGGTTCGGGTTGCCGGGTGCTTTTTCTCCCGGGGTCCTGTGACTGAACGCTGCACAAGCTCAGCCAGTTGCCGGGTGGTTTTCAGGGGGCGGACTTGACGTTCTTTCAGCACGGCGGCTGCGATCTTTTTTGCATGGCGTTCTTCGCCATATACCCTGAGCACGTTCTCAAGGTCATGAAGGCTGACCTGCTGTAACCAGTTGGCTGCGGTGATTCCCCTGTTCGTATTCATGCGCATGTCCAGTGGCCCATCCTGCGCAAAACTGAATCCTCTCTCGGGACTGTCCAGTTGCGGGGATGAAACCCCCAAATCAAACAAAACACCCTTTACTTTTCCCACAAACCCGTGTTCTCCGGCGAACCGGACAACCTCCGAGAAGTTTCCCGGCTCGATCACAACACGCCGGTCCCTTGCAAACAGTCTCCTGGCATGGTCAATGGCCTGCGGATCCTGATCCAAAACCAGGAGGCGGCCACGGCGGCCCAATCTTTTCAAAATTTCCCGGCTGTGCCCCCCACGCCCATATGTACAATCGACATAGACACCGTCCGGGTCTATTTTCAAGGCCTCAACCACTTCCAAAAGCAAGACCGGCTGATGCAGGCAGAGTGCACCGGACCGCATCGTCAGATGGAAAGATTCTCTAGCGAGGCTGCAATGCTATTCGACCTGCTTTCCTCCTTGATCCATGACTCGCGCTCCTCAGCCCAAGTGTCCCGGTCCCACAGTTCAAACTTGTTGCCCTGCCCGATCAGCACGGCATGCTTATTGAGGTTCGCAAACTCGCGCAACGGCGGCGGCAGCAGAACCCGGTACTGACCGTCCACTTCGCATTCTGTAGCATGGCCAAGGAGAAGACGCTGCAGACGCCTAGCCTGTTTTTCTATGCTCGGCAGCCGCATCAGTTCTTGCTCAATCTGCTCCCATTCGGGCAGCGGATAGATCAGCAGGCAGCGATTGGCGTCTGCGGTCACAACCAGACTGCCGCTGCATTTTTGCTGAATACTTTCGCGATAACGGGCAGGTATGGACAGCCGGCCCTTCGCATCCAGATTGAGATCGTTAATACCCCGGAACATCAATCACGTAGCATGGAATATTATTCCATTGTCTCCCACTTTATCCCACTTTTCGACACTATAGAAACGAGTTTGCCCGATTGCAAGCAAAACCGGGCAAAAACTTGGAAAAATACTTACAGGACAGGAGGTTAAGAGCCGAAATTTACGCTCAGGACCCCTTAAAAATTTGAATAAACCATTTTAAATCTGTGGGTTAACACAGGAAGATGAAGTTCAGGATTAAGAGTGGGAAATTCACCCTCGAATTTCGGGGCCGCCGACCGCAATCAGGTCAACGGTAAATCGGAATTTTTGGCCGAATCCGGCCGATTGGGAGCCTGCCTGTAAGCCGGGTTCTGTCTTGAACAGCCATTCATCTGGGATTCATGTCGCCATGAACCTCTAGCAACCTACCCGGGGGCCATATGGGCCATATGCTGGAATACTCCACGCCCCCCTATTTGGTCTTGCTCTGGGTGGGGTTTGCCTAGCCACCACTATTGCTAGTCGTGCGGTGTGCTCTTACCACGCCGTTTCACCCTTACCTGTCGCCTGCCCGAATGTGATTCAAACAGGAAACCTGGCGGTCTACTCTCTGTTGCACTTTCCATGGATTCGCATCCTCCAGGCGTTACCTGGCACCCTGCCCGTAGAGCCCGGACTTTCCTCCCCCCGCATTCCCCTGAGGGAACGCAGAAAGTGACTGCTCGGCAGACTCCCTGATGGACAGTATCACATTCAGAATTATTTTTTGAGACGCGCGTCAAGGCCCAGGGCATACAGCCGGTTTCGCCCGAGCCCGGTATGCTTGGCAACCACCTCAACCGCATCCCGATGGGAAATACGACCTTGCAGATCTGCCAGAAGATGCGCGGCTTTCTCAAGGCTTTCCTCATCTGCGGACGATACATCGCCGGCAATCACCAGCACACACTCCCCTTTGACCACTTGCGCTGCATCGCCGAGGACGCATTCGATCTGCTCGAGGCTGCCCGTCAGATGCTGCTCATGCAGCTTGGTCAGTTCTCGCAATACGGCTGCATTCCTGTTTCCCCCGAACACGTCGATGCAGTCCTGGACGGAGCGGCGTAGACGCTGGGGAGCTTCGTAGAAGACCATCGTACGTGACTCGTGCCGCAGGGACTTCAGGAATTCCCTGCGTTCAGCTACCTTTTTCGGCAAAAAGCCTTCGAAAACAAACCGGTCGATCGGAAGACCGGATACTGTCAATGCCGTGATCAGTGCACAAGGACCTGGGACGGGCCGTACCACAATCCCTTTTTTATTTGCAGCAGAAACCAGTCGGAATCCGGGATCACAGATCAGGGGGGTACCGGCATCGCAGACTAGCCCGATATCGGTCCCGCCAAGTAACTCCCGGATAAGGGTTTCAACTTTTGCAGACTCGTTGAAGTCATGCAGCGACTCCAGCCTGACGTGAATTCCATAATGATCCAGGAGCTTTTTGGTGATGCGGGTGTCTTCAGCTAGCAGCACCTGCACTTGTTTGATAGTGTCCAGTGCCCGCAAGGTAATGTCCGACAAATTACCAATTGGCGTGGCAATAATATATAACATACCCGGAGCAGCCATCTTGCACCCATACAGTGTTCAGGTTTGTACCCGGCGAATCATGGAAACAACGCACTCAACCACACGAAGAACTGCACGCATTGTAGCCCTAATGATCGTGGCATGCGCACTGTCCGGCTGTGCGCAGTTGATCCCGCCTCTGGGCGCACCTGCTGCCGACACTGAAGAGTCCAAGCTTGACCAGGCCGGCAAATACCTTCGGTCCGGCGAACCCGAGCAGGCCGCAAGCCTGCTTGCACAAGCGGCCAAAACAAAACCTTCACCGCAACGGGAAACCCTGTTATTGCAGGCAGCAGAGACCGTGTTGCAACCGGAAACCCGCAATCTGGCACGCAAGTACCTCAGTGCCATCGATGAGGCCGTGCTGCCCCGCAATCTGTTTGTACGCAAACGCATTGCAAGCGCGGAACTGGAACTTTTGAATCAGCGCGTTCAACACGCACTGGACATCCTGCCGGCCAGCATCCTCGATTACTCCCCCGAGTATAAGCCCAAGGCCCTGGCCGTGCGTGCCCGGGCTCTGCGTGCTGCTGGAGACAAGGAAAACATGGTCAAAACCCTCGTGATGCTCAACCCCTGGCTGACGGATGCTGTACGAAAGCAAGAAAACAGTCATTCGGTGTGGGAGACTCTGATGAGTGCAGATCCGGGCGAGATCACTGTCTGGGCCAACAGAAACCACGACTGCGACATGGATGCCTGGCTCAGTCTGGCCTATATCCAGAAGCAGTCACATACCGATATCTTCACCCTTGAAGACGAAATCCAGCAATGGCGCACACAGTTTCCTCGTCACACCATTCCTGCCGAGATTGTTGACTCCATAACGCAGAACTGGGCCACCTCCCAGGTGGCACCGGACAGGATAGCCCTTTTGCTGCCGATGACAGGCCGTTACAGCGCGATTGCAAATGCCGTATACGCAGGGGTCATCACTGCGCGGGAATTCGAGGAGGCCCCCGGACTGCCACCCCAACTGGTTTTATATGACACGGGAGACGATGCCGACATTGCATTCCGTCAGTACCAGCTGGCAGTGCGTGAGGGGGCAGATTTTGTCATTGGCCCCCTGCAAAAAGAAGCGGTACGTGCCATCGCAGAACAAAAGCAGCTCGAAGTGCCTACCCTGTCGCTCAACTATACAAACGACGCCCTGGCAGGTTCCCAGCAGCTAATCCAGTTTGGCTTGCTGCCGGAAAACGAGGCCCAGCAGGTTGCAGAACGCGCTTTCCACAACAACCTCCGAAGGGCTTTGGTGCTTACTCCAGAGGGCGAATGGGGGACACGGCTTCTGGATACCTTCACGGTGCGCTTTACCGAACTGGGGGGAACCGTCCTGCAATACGAACGATACATTGCAAAAAATTCAGATTACTCGGGTCCCATCAAAAAACTGCTGCAACTTGACCAGAGCGAACAACGGCATCGTGACATAGAGCAAACGATCGGGCAGGATGCCGAATTCGAGCCCCGGCGACGCCAGGATGCCGATTTTGTGTTCCTGGCCGCCTTGCCACGACAGGCCCGGCTTCTGCGCCCGCAACTCAGCTATCACTACGCATCCGATCTGCCCGTTTATGCGACTTCCCACATCTTTTCCGGGAATGAGAATACATCGGCAGACCGGGATATCAATGACATCCTGTACTGTGATATCCCCTGGTTGCTGTCCAACAGCCCTGAAGTCGAGCTTTTGCGGGATTCATCTGAGCTGCAGCTGTCGAGCAGCGAATCCCGGTTGCCACGATTCGCGGCACTGGGTGTGGATGCGTACCGGGTCATCCCCCACCTGCAAAGGCTTACGGCACACAAGTATAATCAGTTCGAAGGCATGACCGGTAACCTGAGCATCAGCGGGCAAAACCGTATCTTTCGAAAATTGACCTGGGCACAGTTTCGAAATGGACGCCCTGAAGTACAAGAGCGTCCGAAACTGGACTTCCCTCGGAGTTTTTCAACAATCGTGGCGTATGCCGAAAACCCGCAGGCTCGACAACAGGCGTGCCAATAGTCGAAGCCACCCGATTATCTGCCGTACTGGTTCCGAAAAATAGAAACCGAATCCTGGATGATGCCCATGAAACCCGAAGCACGAATCAAGGAACTGTTTGATGCCAGTATCTCTACCAAGCAGGACAGTACGGAAAAGCTGGCAACCCCGATTGTCGAGGCTGCCAAACTCATTGTCTGTTCCCTGAGAAACCAGGGTAAGATCCTGACCTGCGGAAACGGGGGCTCTGCTGCAGATGCACAGCATTTCTCATCTGAATTACTGAACCGATTTGAGATGGAACGGGAAGGCTTGGCCGCGCTGGCCCTGACCACGGACAGTTCAACCCTCACTTCAATTGCCAACGATTACGATTACGAAAAAATTTTTTCCAAGCAGGTACTTGCACTTGGACACAGCGGGGATGTGCTGATGGTCATCACAACCAGTGGACAATCCGCGAATGTGCTGGCAGCGGTCTCTGCCGCACACCGGAAAAACATGCTGGTGGTTGCATTGTCCGGCAAGGATGGCGGTGACTTGCCCTCCGTGCTGCGGCCCGGGGACATCGAAATCCGTGTACCGAGCCAGTCCACGGCACGGATACAGGAGGTACACCTGCTGATACTTCATTGTCTGTGTGATCTGGTCGACCATGAACTCGTCGGCAGCTGATTGTTTTTGAGCCTGCATGTCCCTGCCCTCCCATGTCGTTCGCAGTTTCGTTGATGCTTGCGGCAAAGGGTCTGTGCTGTCCGACCCGGGCGAGTGCTGGACCTACGGATTTGACAACAGCAGGCAGCATGCCTGTCCCGACCTAGTTGTACTGCCACAAGATTCGGAGCAAATCCAAGCATGTGTGAGGCTTTGCAGGCAGTTCCATGTCCCGCTGACAACGCGCGGGCGCGGCACGAACACCACAGGAGCCGCCGTGCCGCTGCGCTCTGGAATTGTGCTTTCAACCGAAAGGATGGCCCGGATACTGGAAATGGATGCGGCCAACCGGAGCATGCGGGTTGAACCGGGCGTCCTGAATTCCGCGGTGCAGGAACAGGCCTCCGAATATGGCCTTTTCTGGCCCCCAGACCCGGGCAGTGCCGATTACTGTACCGTGGGGGGGAATCTCGCTTGCAATGCCGCTGGCCCTCGCGCGCTCAAATACGGAACTTGCCGTGAGAACACGCTGGAGGTACTTGCGGTGACCGGGACCGGCAACATGATCCGTACCGGCTCTGCCACCACGAAAGGAGTGGTGGGCCTGGATCTGACACGTTTGCTGATCGGTTCCGAAGGCATCCTGGCGGTCATCACCGAGGCACGGCTGAAACTGAGTGCTGCTGCGGAACGCACCGATACGATTCGCGCATCCTACATCGACACGCAGTCGGCCATCGATGCCGTCGTTTGCATCCTCGCGCAAAGCGCCCTGCCCTGTGCCTTGGAGTTCATTGATGAGGGATCGCTGAACCTGATTCGCACCCAGGAAGCAATAGCCCTGGACAGCGATGCCAAAGCCATGCTGATCATTGAGGTGGATGGCCTGATGCAGACCGTGGATGCCAACGTCGCCGCAGTCCTCAAGGCTGCAAAAAATCCCGGATGTGTCGATTTGCTGAATGCCAGTGAACCCAGGCACAGGGAAGAACTATGGCAGGCACGCAAAGTGCTGTCGCAGGCATTGCGCGGTTTTGCGCCCAGCAAGATCAATGAAGACGTGGTCGTGCCCGTTTCCCGGCTGCCCACCTTGCTGCAGGAGCTTGAACTTCTCGCCCAGAAATTCTCCATTCCCATTTTCAATTTTGGCCATGCCGGAAACGGAAACATACATGTCAACCTGCTGTATGACGAGTCAGACAGCCAGCAGGCCAAATCGGCCCGCCACTGCCTAAACGAGGTTTTCGATCTTGTTTTGAAGCTGGACGGCTCGCTGTCCGGAGAGCACGGCGTCGGTATTTCCAAACGAAACTGGGTTGACAGAGAACTCGGACCCGAAGTACTGGGCCTGATGCATCAGATCAAGCAGCAATTTGATCCTGACAACATCCTAAACCCGGACAAGGTGCTGCCGGACCTGACGGCGAGCTAGTGCAAGTCGCTGATGTGTACTACTTGACAGCACGCAAGTGAGACCGATCAGGTTTGCCCGGGCCTGTGGCCGGAGGCAAATCATCATCTTCGGGAAACATCATGCCCTGTCCATTTTCGCGGGCGTAAATTGCACATACACATTTGACTGGAATCACCACACTGATTGAACTGCCTGAGAACCGGGCATCGAAGCGGACCATATCCTGTCCGAGATCAAGGGACTGAACTGCCATCGGCCCGATGTTGAGGACGATCTTGTCGTCTTCCACAAGTTCGCCCGGCACCTGAACCTGCTCATTGTCGGCATTGACAAGAATGTGCGGAGTCATTCGGTTGTCCACGATCCAGTCATACATCGCACGGATCAGGTAGGGACGGCTCGGAGTCATTTCAGGGAACCACTGAAGGCTCGGCAAAGAGCGTTACCGTGACAGTTTTTTCAAGACGAATCCGGGCGCGCTTCCACTTCCTCTTCCGAAAGACTGCTTCTGAATGAGGGCCGGTTGAACACACGTTGTGCATATTCTGCGATGGGCTTGATCGTTGGGCCCAGATCGATACCCAGGCGAGGCAATCTCCACAGGATGGGAGCGATACTGCAGTCGACCAGGCTGAATTCATCACTCAGGAAATAGGGTTTGACCTTGAACAGTTCTGCTACCGAAAGCAGGCTCTCCTGCAGCTCTTTTCTTGCCTTGTTTGCCACAGTCGCCTTGTTGGAATACAGCCTCACCAAAGGTCCGTACCAGTCTCTTTCGATCCGAAAAAGCATCAGGCGTGACCTAGAGCGTGACACCGGGTCCACGGGCATCAGTGGCGGGTGCGGAAAACGTTCATCCAGATATTCCATGATGACTCGCGCATCATACAAGACCAGTTCACGGTCGGTCAGGGTGGGAACCGTGTTATAGGGATTGATATCCAGCAAATCCTCGGGCTTGTTGTCGGGATCGATGTAGACGACATCAACCGTGATGTCCTTTTCTGCCAGAACCACACGCACGCGGTGACTTTGCGCACAACTCGGATCAGAAAACAACGTCATGCCGGAACGGCGATTCGCTACTAAAACCATGTGCCTCCCTTAGACATGCAAGACCTCACAACCTTCAAAAGCTGTCAGTGGATATCCATCCAGTAGTTTTTCTTCAAAAAGTAGGAAAGTGTTCCCAGCACTGCAAGGAAAAACAAAACACCAATACCTATTTTCTTGCGCACCAGCTGGGCAGGCTCACTCAGATAAGCCAGGAAATTGACTGTATCCACCACTACCTGCTCGTATTCCTCTTCGCTGAGCACCCCCGGGTGCTCCATTTCAAACCGATCAAACACAGGATGTTCCCTGCCGTTTTCATCTGCCTCGCCATGAAATACTGCTTTTTGCGACCCCTGTAAATTGAACAACACATGCGGCATCGCCGTATTGGGTAAGTGCAGATTGTTTACGCCGAAAGGACGTGTCTCATCGATATAGAATGTTTTCAGGAACTCATACACCGCCTGGGGGCCTATTGCACGCACATGAGTGCTGAGATCAGGGGGATCAATTCCGAGAAACCAATCCATGGCATCTTCCCTCTTCATGGCAACAGTCATCAGATCACCAAATTTCTGCTCGGTGAAGATCATGTTGTTTTTCATCAGATCTTCACTGATGCCCAAATCGTCTGCAACCCGCTTGTAGCGGCTGTGCTTGGCGGGGTGACAGCTCAGGCAGTAATTGACAAAATACTTGGCGCCCCGCTGCAATGAGGTCCGGTTGCTCAAATCGATACCGATTTTCCCGAAGCTTCCTTTTTCATACATGCTGGTTCCCGCAGCCCAGGCAGCGCTGGTCGAGAGCAGAACAAGTACAACAGCCAAGACTTTCATACGGGCCTTCAGGACGTGACTCTCGCGGGCTCTTCTTTTTCCTGGCCCAGACCCGGGAACAACGGCAGCAGCAGCGTGACCACCAGAAATGCTGCCGGGATGATCCATGTCTTCCAGATCAGTTCAGGGTACTCAGAAGTGTTCATGAAAACGTCGTACAGCGTGACGGCACCCAGCAGTATTACAAAACTGCTGATCCAGAACATTGCACCGTGCGGCCTGCTGTAGGTCCAAAGCACCACGAAAAACAGGAAGTACAGTTCCGTGAAGCGCAGGGCCAGCTGCGAGTAAAGAGGGGTAACGGCATTCAGCCCCAGATATCCTAGGATGATGAACGTAATGGCGAACACCAGCAGATTGATCTTGAACAGAACGCTCCGGTAACGAATGGACTTGATCGGATTGCGGTCTATCCAAGGCAGGAAAAACAGCACAACGATCGCAAGCACCATACCCACGAACCCGCCAAAAGGATCCGGTATGGCCCGCAATACCGTGTAAAAGGGTGTGAAATACCAGATGGGGGCAATATGCTCCGGTGTATTCAGTGTGTTGGCCGGATCAAAATTGGCATGCTCCAGGAAGTAGCCGTACATGTCAGGAATAAAGAATACCACCACTGAAAAAATAGCCAGGAACACGACTGCTCCGAATATGTCCTTGACGGTGTAATACGGATGAAACGGGACACCATCGACAGGAATTCCGTTTGCGTCCTTGGTTTTCTTGATTTCGACACCGTCAGGGTTGTTGGAGCCCACCTCGTGCAGCGCCAGGATATGGCCGATCACCAGGGCCAGCAGCGCAAGCGGCATGGCAATCACATGCAGCGAGAAAAAGCGGTTCAGGGTAGCATCCGAAATGACGAAATCCCCGCGGATCCACTCGGAAATCGCCTCGCCGATGTACGGGATCGTATTGAACAGGTTGATGATGACTTGCGCGCCCCAGTACGACATGTTCCCCCAAGGCAGCAGATACCCCATGAAGGCCTCAGCCATCAGCGCCACGTAGATCAGCATCCCGAAAATCCAGATCAGTTCACGGGGGTTCTTGAACGAGCCATACATCAGCCCGCGAAACATGTGCAGGTACACCACGATGAAAAAGAACGATGCACCGGTGGAGTGCATGTATCGAATCAGCCAGCCCCAGTTGACATCCCGCATGATGTGTTCCACCGAGGCGAATGCCAGCTCCGCATCGGGCTTGTAGTGCATGGTCAGGAAAATACCGCTCAAGATCTGGATCACCAGAACAAGCAAGGCGAGGGAACCGAAAAAATACCAGAAGTTGAAATTTTTGGGTGCGTAGTACTCAGCGAAGTGGTCTCTCCACATCTTGCTCAGTGGAAAACGTGCATCAATCCATCCGAGCAGGCCCCCTGCTTGTTCGCTCATGCAGCGGCCTCTTCTCTGGTCATTCCAATCAGGATGCGTCCATCACTCAGGAAGTAATAGGGGGGGACTTCAAGGTTCTTGTTCGCCGGCACATTCTTGTACACACGCCCAGCCAGGTCGAACCTCGACCCATGACAGGCGCAATAGAACCCACCCTGCCAATTTGCACTGATCGTACCCGGTTCAGGACGGTATTCCGGTGCGCAGCCGAGATGGGTGCAGATACCAATCAGCACCAGAAATTCTTTCTTGATGGACCGGAATTCGTTTTGCGCAAACGCCGGTTGCTGGCCTTCCCTGGATTCGGGGTCACGCAGTTTGGGCGTCAATGCACCCAGGGATTCCACCATCTCCGGGGTGCGGCGAATGATCCACACGGGTTTCCTGCGCCAGATTTCCTGGATCTGCTGGCCCGGCTGCATCTTGCTCACATCCACCTCAACCGGGGCACCTGCTGCACGTGCACTCGCACTTGGATTCATGCTCGATACAAAGGGCCAGGCCGTGATGACCGCGCCTACCCCGCCGACAATAGCTACTCCGCCCGTCAGCGCCTTGCGACGGCCATGATCGATTTTGTCATTTGCCATGTAAAAGTTTCCCTCGTCACCCCAATAAGGCGTCAGGCCGCAAAGCAGGCAACAAGCAGTTCGTACGTGTGTTCAGAAAATCCAGTCCGGGCGTTTTCGGTGTTGGATCAAAGGATGTCAGTCTATAAAAGATGCGTAGGATGGCCCAAGATCCAAAATCCGTCAAGTGGAATACCAGTGAATGCAGGTTTATGCCGGGTTGTCGATGTCGACAAATTCATGCCCGAGACCAAATTTTTGCCCCAGGTGCTGTCCCAGGGCCTGTACCCCGTAACGCTCCGTTGCGTGATGGCCGGCCGCAAAATAATGGATTTTAGCCTCCCTCGCCATGTGGGTGGTGGGCTCTGAAATCTCACCGCTGACATAGGCATCCAGATTTGCATCAATTGCCTGTTCGATGAATCCCTGCCCGGCTCCCGTACACCATCCGACGGTGGTAATCCTGTCAGGTCCGGCATCCACATGTGTGCAATTGCGCTGTAAAGTAGCATCGATGCGTGCCTTGAACGCCTCTGCCGGCGTAGGCTCAAGGTGGCCATAGCTCACGCAGGCAACCTGCTCGCGGGCCGGCAACACCCCATCGCTCTGGATTCCGAGAAGGCGCCCCAACTGAGCGTTGTTGCCAATGTCCGGATGCATATCCAGAGGAAGATGATAGGCGAGGAGATTGATGTTGTTCTGCAACAGCATGGCAAGCCGTGCACGCTTGATCCCGGTAATGCGGGGGTCCTCATTTTTCCAGAAGTATCCGTGATGGACCAGTACTGCATCCGCTTTTCTGAGGCATGCGGCTTCAAGCAGTGCCTGACTGGCTGTCACCCCGGTGACGATCTCTCGAATGGTTTCCCTGCCTTCCACCTGCAGACCGTTCGGACAGTAATCCTGGAAACGGTCCGCCTGCAACAGGGTGTCGGTGTACTGCGCAAGTTCTTGTATGGTCACCATGTGCGTACGTAATCAGAGAACCTTGATAACAAGGGTATTCAAGCCGGTACATGCACGCAAATCTTCCATGGCCGTCTTGTCAGGCGAGGGCACTGTGCAGGGCATCAAGAAATGCACGGTTTTCTTCTTCCGTGCCTACCGTGACCCGCAAGCAGTTTTCCAGCAGCAGGCCATCGGCCACGTTCTTGATCAGAATCTTGTGTTCCAGCAACTGACTGAACACTGCATCCGCGGATTTGTCCAGCGTGCGAAATAGGATGAAATTAGCTTCACTCGGGAAAACCTGGATATTGTTGATTGCGCGCATGGCTGTGATCAGCTGCTCCCGCTGCTCGCAAATCAGGCGGGTCTGTGCCTCAAGAACGGAAATATTGTCCAGGGCAAAGCTCGCGCTCAGCTGCGTCAGCACGTTTACGTTATAAGGCAGACGCAGCTTGTTGAATTCCTCCAGCCACTGTCGTGCCCCCAGCAGGCAACCCAGGCGCAAGCCTGCGAGCCCCATCTTTGACAGGGTGCGTAACATCAGCACATGTGAATATTTCTCAAGCAGCGGCATCATTGTCCGTGAAGCGAACGGCGCATAGGCTTCATCGATAACGACCAGACCGCCGGAGTGCTGCACAATCTGTTCAACCTGCTGCTGCGGCCAGAGCAGGCCGGTTGGATTATTCGGACAATCCAGAAACACTACGGCCGGATCATTCTCCTGAATCGCCGCACAAGTCTGATCTACCTGCAGGGTAAAGGAACTGGCAGACAGAGGAACCTCAATCACCCGCACACCGACAAACTCTGCAATGAGCCTGTACATGGAAAAGCTGGGCGCGACAGTGAGAATGCACGCATCCGGTTTGGCAATGGACAGGATCAGCAGCTGGATCAGCTCATCCGAGCCGTTTCCAAACATCAGGTGCGTACCTCCAGGCACCGAGAATGTTTTGCTGAAATTCTGTCTGAGCTGCACCGCCTGAGAATCGGGATAGCGGTTCAACGCAGTCTTTTCAAGTACACCAAGCCACTGTTTCTGCAATGCTTCAGGCCACCCATACGGGTTTTCCATTGCATCCAGTTTTACATAGCCCCCGGCATCTGTGACACGGTAGCTGCGCATATTGGCAATTTCCGTGCGCAGCAGTTGTTGCGGTCTAACAGCCATTGCAACACGTGTCAGGTGGCGGTTGTCTGCTTATACCGATATTCAGCCGATCTGGCATGTGCAGACAAACCTTCACTATGCGCCAGGACTGCAGCCACCTTGCCCAGTTTCCTTGCCCCCTCACGGGAACAGTTCACGACACTCGTGCGTTTCTGGAAGTCGTACACTCCCAGAGGCGACGAATAGCGTGCCGTTGTGGACGTCGGCAGCACGTGGTTCGGCCCTGCACAGTAATCTCCGAATACCTCGGGAGAGTCCTGCCCTAGGAACACGGCTCCAGCATTGCTTATTTTTTCCAGCAAGGCATGCGGCTCGGATACACACAGCGACAGATGTTCCGGTGCAATCCGGTTGCTCAGTTCAGCCGCTTCATCCAGATTCTCCACCTGGATAAACACTCCCGAGTTGTTCATCGAGTGGGTAATTGTTTCCGCACGGTCCAGCTGGCCCAGCTGTCTATTCATATGCTTCAAAACCTGTTCCAGGAATGTATCTTCAGTTGCAATCAGCATGGCGCGTGCCTGGGGATCGTGTTCCGCCTGTGAAAACAGGTCCATGGCGACCCACTCGGCATCTGCGTGACCATCACAGATCACAAGCACCTCGGAAGGTCCGGCAATCATATCGATGCCTACCTGGCCGTAGACCATGCGTTTTGCGCATGCGACATAGGCATTGCCTGGACCCACAATCTTGTCAACCTTGGGAATGGTGTGCGTGCCGTATGCAAATGCTGCAACGGCCTGGGCTCCGCCGATGGTGAACACACGATCCACTCCCGCAATTGCACCGGCAGCCAGCACTACCGGATTCAGATCACCACGCGGGGCAGGCACTGCCATGCAAACCGATTCAACCCCGGCAACCTTTGCCGGGATCACATTCATCAGAACGGAAGACGGGTACGCAGCAGTCCCGCCGGGCACATACACACCCACTTTCTGCAGAGCCGTAACCTTCTGCCCTACTTCATTTCCATACTCGTCCTGTATCGTCCAGGATTGTAAACGCTGGCGTTTTGCATACTCCCGGATCCTGGAGGCGGCAGTTTCCAGTGCCTCCCGCTGCTCACTGCTGATGGACTGCAGGGCCTCGTGTGCCTGTGACTTCGTGATTTCCAGATCACTCACACACTCCACCGAAATTTGATCATGGAGTTGTGTGAACTTCAGGAGTGCTGCATCACCCTGAGTCCGAACTGCTTCGATGATCTCTGCAACACTGCGATGTACATCCTGCTCAGTCGCCGGAGTGCTGCTGAGCCAGCTTTCAAAGTGTGCAGGAAAGCCTGCGTCTCGGGTACGAAGACGTGTAATGTCCAGCATGGGAGAGTCGGGTATCAGGCTGCACTTACAGCAGAGTTGGCATCACGCCGAACACGCACAGCCCCGGCCAGCATGTGCAGCAGTTCATCGGTCGTCTCCCATCCCATGCATGCATCCGTGATACTCTGGCCGTACGTCAGTTCGGTACCGGGCTTGGCGTCCTGACGGCCAGCTACAAGATGGCTTTCAATCATCACGCCGAATATGCGTGTATCGCCTGCATTGAACTGGGCAACAATGGACTGTCCAACCTCCATTTGTTTGTCATGCTGCTTGAAACTGTTGGCATGGCTGAAATCCACCATCAACCTGGGTTCCAGTCCCGATTTTTCGAGCATGCGTGCTGCGGAATTGATATTTTCCTGGTTGTAATTCGGCTCCCGCCCGCCACGCAGTATCACATGACAATCCGGATTCCCAGTAGTGGAAAATATAGCCGACCGACCGGCCTTGGTCACAGACAGGAAATGATGTGGGTGCGTAGCAGACCCCACAGCATCCACCGCAACCTGCATGTCTCCGCTGGTTGCATTCTTGAAGCCAACCGGGCAGGACAACCCAGATGCCAGTTCACGGTGCACCTGGCTTTCCGTGGTTCGCGCACCGATTGCACCCCAACTGACCAGGTCGGCAACATACTGGGGACTGACCAGGTCCAGGTATTCCGTACCTGCTGGCAGGCCCATCTCATTTAGATCGAGCAACAGCTTGCGTGCAATACGCAACCCCTTGTTAATTTCAAAGCTCCCATCCAGATTTGGATCATTGATCAAACCTTTCCAGCCTACAGTCGTGCGCGGTTTTTCAAAATACACACGCATGATGATGACGAGATCGTCAATCAGCTTTTTTCGAAGCGCCAGCAGGCGGCCGGCATATTCGCTGGCCGCATCTGCATCATGAATGGAACAGGGGCCGACGATCACCAGCAGGCGATCGTCTTTGCCATGCAGGATCTTCTGAACATCCGCACGTGCCATATGCACACATCGTGCAGCGTTATCGGTGATCGGATACTCGCTGCGCAAAACGGAGGGGGCCATCAACTCCTTGATTTCCACAATTTTCAGATCGTCTGTCTGGTAGCTCATGATCTACTCTGCCTTCAAAATTCCTTATTCCCTTGCTGCAAGTTTGAATTGCTCAATGAGGCGCCTAAGTGTAGCAGATTTTATCTTCATTGCTGCCTTGTTGACGATGAGGCGACAGCTGATGTCGGCGATGTGTTCGACCGGCGTTAAGCCATTTGCTTTGAGTGTATTGCCGGTAGCAACCAGGTCCACAATACAGTCTGCAAGCCCTAACACCGGTGCAAGCTCCATCGAGCCATACAGTTTGATCAACTCAACCTGTAGACCCTTGGCTGCGAAATGCTGTTGCGTGCTCCGCACGTACTTGGTGGCCACGCGCAAACGCCGGCTGTGCTGCAGTTGCGGTTCCGTTGCAGCCACCATAAGGCGGCATTTCGCGATGCCGAGATCAATGGGCTCATAAATGCCCCCGCCGGTGAATTCCATCAATACGTCCTTGCCGACGATACCAAGTTCTGCGACGCCGTACTGCACGTAGGTCGGCACGTCCCTGGAACGGACCACCAGCAGGCGGACCCCGGGCTGACTGGTGGACAACACAAGCTTCCGTCCTTCCAGATCCTCCCCGGCCACGCTGATTCCCATAGTCGAAAGCAAGGGCAGGCTCTCCTCAAAAACGCGCCCTTTTGAGATCGCGATGGTCGTCAGGTTCTTGTCGGCTTGTGTAGTCATGCCCGGATAGGTGTTGAAATCTCTTGTATCACTGCAAGCCAATCAATGCGGGACGCGACGGATGCTGGCGCCCAACTGCATCAGCTTTTCCTCGATACACTCGTAACCGCGATCAATGTGGTAAATACGATCCACCACGGTCTGGCCATCCGCGATCAAGCCTGCCAGGATCAAGCTCGCGGATGCCCGCAAGTCCGTCGCCATCACCGGCGCGGCCACCAACTTGTCAACCCCGGTCGTAATTGCGGTATTTCCTGTCACTTTTATTTTCGCACCCATCCTTTGCATTTCCTGTATGTGCATGAAACGGTTTTCAAATACAGACTCCGTGATCGTCCCGGAACCCTCAGCAATACAGTTCAGCGCAGTGAACTGTGCCTGCATGTCTGTTGGAAATGCAGGATACGGTGCCGTACAGACATTGATACTTTTGGGTCGCCGCCGGCACATGTCAATCTCCACCCAGTTTTCGTCACAATGGACCTTGGCACCCGCTTCCTTGAGTTTCATCAATATGGACTCAAGAAACTTTGGCTGGGCATTTTTCAGTCGCACATGGCCCCCTGTGATGGCCGTTGCAACGAGAAAGGTCCCGGTCTCGATCCGGTCCGTGAGCACGCTGTATTGACATCCATGCAATCTGTCGACTCCCTGAATCGTGATCTTGCCGGTTCCCGCGCCCTCGATTTTGGCACCCATTTTGATCAAGCAGTTGGCTAAATCCGTCACCTCGGGTTCACGCGCTGCATTCTCGATCACGGTCGTGCCAACCGCCAAGGTAGCCGCCATCATGAGGTTTTCAGTACCGGTGACCGTGACATTGTCCATCACCAGGCGCGCACCTTTTAGGCGCTTGGATTTTGCATGGATATAGCCACCCCTGACTTCGATTTCCGCACCCATTGCTTCAAGTCCATGCAAGTGCAGGTTCACAGGCCGCGAACCGATGGCACAACCCCCGGGCAGGGACACTTCAGCCTCCCCGAATCGTGCCAGCAGGGGGCCAAGCACCAATATAGAGGCCCGCATGGTCTTCACAACCTCATAGGGTGCAAACAGTTCCTTGATTGGCCCGGAATTCACTTCAATGTTCATGTGTTCATCCAGGGTCAACGAAACACCCATGCGCCCCAGCAATTCCATAGTCGTGGTTACATCCTGTAAATGCGGAACATTGGCAATCTGCATGGGCCCGTCTGCCAGCAGGGTAGCAGCCAGTATTGGCAACACTGCATTTTTGGCGCCGGAGACCCGAATCTCGCCTTCCAGCACACATCCACCATCTATTAATAGCTTTTCCATGACCGGGGATACTTTACTTAAATCGGACTAGGTCGGCTCAACCCCAAATGGCAGGCCCGACCCGCACTGAAATTCACTCTGCAGGAATCCTGACACCTTCCGGAAGATCCGATTCATCGGTGGTTTCCAGACGATCGATCAACGCCTGTAGCGAAGTTTCCTGTATTTCCTGGGAGAAGCTGGTGCGGAAATTTTTCACAAGGCTAAGCCCGTCAACAGAGAAGTCAAATATCTTCCATTCCTTTTGTTTGTTCCTGCGAAAAACATAAGCCACCTGCAACGGAGGTTGACCGGCGCCGATATCAAGTTCCGTTTGCACGATGCGATACTTGCCTTGTTGTTCCGGCTGGTTCGGCAACACCGTGAGTTCTGCCTTGCCATAATCCAGCAGTGTCTTGCCGAAAATGCGGATCAGCATGTCCTTGAACCCCAGCACGAAGGCCGCCCGCTGTTCTTCACCTGCCAGTTTCCAGTGCTTGCCCAATATCAGCTTCCCCATCGAATCCAGATCCACAACGGGAACCAGGGTAGTATCGATCAGTTCACGAATCAGGTCAGGATCATTGCTCAACTGCTCATACTCTTCGTTCAGCACGGTCAGAACCTGTGCCGATGTTTCCTGAATGATCTGCTCCGGCGCACGGTCATCCACCGCAAGCGCCGGCAGGGCCAACAGTAAAAGCAATGTCGGCATGACGACAGCATGACAAAATGTGTTCCGGAACATGCATTCGAAACGGTTCATGACTGGCCTCTCCTGTCATTCCTCATGGTGGCTGATTTTGGTGTGCGAATCGGTGCGCACTCAGGGTAGTGAAATATGGTCCTGACGTCAATTTGACGGCGGGCTTGTCTGTAACCTGTGCTTGCTGTGCGCGACAATGAAGTCCCGGCGGGCACCGTCTTTCATGAGCAGACAATTGAAAGGGTCACTTCGTAAAGTGCTTTCTGCATTGCGCAAGAAATGAAATCGGTGAAGTCGTACAATTGAATTGCCTGCGAAGTATTCCGGTGCATGTTGCAGGCACTTGAACTATGGCAGACCACCCCTCTCATAGGCAGAATCCTTGGCTATTTATTTTCGTATCTGATACAAACTGACAGCTGTCATCAATCCCGGTCTTCCCAACTTTTTTAGCCAATCAAATATGTTCTTACTCACCGCAGCGCTTGTGGCAGGTTTTTTACTTCTGGCATGGAGCGCGGACCAACTGGTCAGCAGCGCGTCCCAGCTGGGCCAGCGATTGAACGTTCCGGCATATGTCATCGGGTTTCTGGTACTGGGATTTGGCACCTCGGCTCCCGAGTTACTGGTCTCTGGCATATCGGCATGGCAGGGAAACCCGGGGTTGGCCATCGGCAATGCCCTCGGTTCGAACATTACAAACATATTGCTGATTCTGGGCATCACGCTGTGCGTATCCCCCCTTTACTTGCACGAAGATGCCCTGCAAAGGGATATCATCATCCTGATTGCGGCCACGGCATTGTTTGCCGTACTGATATTCGACCGGCAATTACAGTTTCATGATGGCCTGATTCTGCTGGTGATCATGGCAGCCATGCTGTACTACATGACCCGCCGCAAACTTGAAGAACAGGCACTGGAAAAATCCACGCCGGCCTCGGCCGAAAAAAAACTGGCTGCCTTATCGGCCATACTGCTGGTCAGTCTTGCGGTTTTGCTGGCAAGTTCGAAACTTGTAGTGTGGAGTTCGATCTCCATCGCAAAGCTTTTGGGCATCAGTGACCTGGTCATAGGGTTGACCATGGTTGCCTTTGGAACCAGCCTGCCGGAACTGGCCACCTGTCTGGTCAGTGCCCTGAAAAAACGAAGTGAGCTGGTGCTGGGTAATATCGTGGGCTCAAACATTTTTAACATTCTCGGAGTAGTTGGTACGGCAAGCGTGATTACCAGCTACTCGATTCCACGTGAAATCTACACACGGGATCTTCCTGTCATGTCCGCTGTGACAGCAGGACTCTTTCTCGCAGTGCTGGCCTTGCAGCACAGCAAAAAAATACCGCGCGGTCTGAGTATTTTATTTATATCCTCCTATATTGCGTATATATTCCTGATCTACCTACAAGCCTAGCGGATTCAGCTACTGCATACCCCCCATGGATGTCTCAGAGGAAGCTTATGCGCGTGCCAGGGAAATTCGCCTGGTACTGTTTGACGTCGACGGGGTGCTGACAGATGGCAGAATTTATCTTGATGATAGCGGTGCTGAAATCAAGGCCTTTCATACGCATGACGGCCACGGCATTCGTCTCCTGCTGCATTACGGGTTTGAGGTGGGTGTCATTACCGGGCGGACCTCCAAATCGCTTGAGCATCGAATGAAGGATCTCGGGGTGAAACATGTATATCAGGGCTGCAAGGACAAATTCCTCGTGTTCCAGGAACTGCTGTCCGGACTGAAGCTTGACGAACGGCAGGCCGCCTATGTCGGGGATGATATTTTCGACCTGCAGATAATGACCCGCTGTGGCCTTGCAGTTGCTGTGGCGAATGCGAATGTACATATCAAGCAGCATGCACACTGCGAAACGATCAATACAGGCGGACGCGGCGCAGCGCGGGAGGTTTGTGAGCTGGTACTCGATGCCCAGGGCCTGCTAGACCAGGTGTTGTCGCATAACCTGCGCTGAGCGCCACCATGCGATCCAGACTGATTTGGATTGGCTGCCTGATTATTTTGGGTGCTGTGGCTGCACTGTGGTTTCTGAGTCAGCGGGACACCCCCGTTGAGGTGAACCACACCGGTCCGTCGCCCAACACCCCCTCTGTCAGTTTTGACAGTGTAGAAATGGTCATCAATGCCCCGGATGGCAAACCCAAGTACAAGGTCCTGGCAGCCAGATACCAGCTGTATGAAACTGAAAAACGCAGCCAGTTTGATCTCCCCAATATTACTCTCTATGATGACGAAGGCAGCCAGATTCATGCCCAAGCACTACAGGGGGAAGCACACGACAACAGCAGTGTAATCACCTTGACGGGCAATGTCCGAATCAACCAGGCACAGCCTGGCAATGGCTCACATCCGCTGGTGATTACCACTGAGCGACTGGTCGTGTTCCCTGAAAAACAACGTGCGACTACAGACTCAACGATAACGGCAATGCGTGGATCGGAGATGTTCTCGGCACAGGGCATGAGCCTGGACCTAAAAAAGGAAGTCCTGTACTTACACAGCAATGTCGAAGGCGTGTATCAACCCTAGGCGCATTGTCTGGTTAGCGTGCCTGGCAGTCTTGATAGCCTACAGTGCATGGCCAAAGGTGCACTCAGATGATTCAGGCAAGCCGATCAGCATCAAGGCCGATTCTGCTGAAATCAACGAGAGCACAGGGATCGGCATATATCGCGGCCATGTCCGTGTCACACAAGGCAGCATGCTGTTGACCGGGGATACTGTGGTCATTGAGTCTGTCGACAAGAAAGTCCAGAAAATCAAGTCCGAGGGCAATTTGAGTACCTTCAGGCAAACTGCTGATGACGGCAAAACAGTGCATGCGGAAGCAGCAAAAATGGTGTACGACATTGGCAAGAAGCAAATCCTGCTGACCAAAAATGCAAAACTCACTGAAAACGGCAACACCTTTGCAAGTGACAGTATTATTTTCCATACAGATAAGAAAACCGTCAGTGGGGGAGATTCTACAGGTAGCGAAAGGGTGAATATTACAGTCCTTCCTGAAACGGTCACGGACAAACCGGCAAACAAAACCGGACCCTGATAACGTGTACGCCAAGCCAGTCGATATTCTTGCAGCATGAACAAGCTTCATGCAGAAAATTTGCACAAGCGATTCAATGCGCATGTGGCTGTTCAGCAGGCAACCCTGGATGTCCAGTCCAGTGAGATCGTAGGTTTGCTGGGTCCCAACGGCGCAGGCAAGACTACGTGCTTTTACATGCTGGCAGGATTACTGCGCACGACCGAGGGTCGTATCATCCTAAACGACCTGGACATCACACACATGCCTATGCACGTGCGCGCCAGACATGGCATCGGCTATTTGCCGCAAGAGCCATCCATTTTCCGCGGTCTCACCGTAGAACAGAATATTATGGTAAGTCTCGAGGCGCGTGAGGGCCTGGGGAAAAGACAGCGCAAGCAGCAGTGTGACAGCTTGCTTGCCGATCTGCGGATCGAGCATATACGTGACTCCAAAGGTCTGCAGTTGTCCGGTGGGGAAAGACGCCGTGCCGAGATCGCACGCGCACTGGCTACCGAGCCAAAATTTATTTTGCTGGATGAGCCGTTTACGGGAGTAGACCCCATTTCGGTAAAAGACATACAGCAAATACTCAAGGATTTGTGCAGTCACGGGATCGGCTTGCTGATCACCGACCACAATGTCCGTGAAACACTCGGCATATGTGATCGTGCCTATATCCTCAACAACGGGCATGTGTTGGCTGAAGGTTCTCCTTCCAGCATTCTCGCCGACCAGCAGGTGCGGGACACGTATCTGGGCAAGCACTTCTCGCTTGGTTAGCCCGCCCCGGGACTAGCCAGCCCCGTCAAACAGAACCTGCAGCGCCTGCCCTCATCCAAAATGGGCCAGGCTGGCTTGTATTCCACAAATTGCCCATCCTGTACTAGCAATATTCATGCCATAATCTGGACATGTTGAAACCCAGCTTGCAACTGCGCCTCGGGCAACAGCTGACCATGACGCAGCAACTGCAACAGGCCATTCGCCTCTTGCAGTTGTCATCGCTTGAACTCAGGGCTGCCATCCAGGATGCCTATG
>VXPJ01000038.1 GCA_009839635.1 Pseudomonadota bacterium | reverse complement strand
CGTACTTCAGGCCGAGATTCCATCCTCGGCACGGCTTCCAGCGGTGTCGGTCGGGATCAGTTCGGGCCTCACCTTATTGGCCATTCAGGTGGCCTATGGGACTTTCATCTTTTCTGGAGCCCTGGCCCCGTATTCTTCCCAAGGTGTCGGGCTGGTGCTGTTTGGAAACTTTGCGGCATGCTTGCTCGTCGCACTTTTGGGCGGATACCGGGGTGCCATTGCTGGTCTGTCCCTCCTGATCGTGTTTGTGATGGCGACCATCGCGACGACGATGGAAGCGGAGGGTGAAAAACTTTTCGTGACCACGGTATGCGCGTTGATCATCAGCGCCGTCGCGACGGGGGTATGCTGTCTCCTGATCGGACGGTTCCGCCTCGCCAACCTGCTGCGCTTCATTCCGTATCCGGTGGCGGGGGGATTCGTAGCCGGGATCGGAGGAGCTGTCTGTTTGGCAGCCCTTTCCCTGATGAGTGTGAAGTCGGATGGGAAGACGGCGTCAGCGCTTCTGGAGCCGACTACGCTGTGGACGTGGCTGCCAGGCTTCATTTACGGGATCATCCTGTACGGTGCCGTGAGGCGCTGGAAAAACCCCTTGATTCTGCCGGCGAGCGTCATACTCACGGTCGGCGCCTACCATCTCGCTCTTTCCATCCTCGGGCTTTCTGGGGACGAGGCCAGGGCGGCCGGACTCCTGCTCGCGAGTACGGCGCAAGGAAACCTGTGGCCGGCTTTCGGGCCGGCCGATCTCGTGCACGTGGACTGGTCCGCAATCGTCGGGCAGCTGCCGAACATGCTGACGCTGGTCGTGATCGCCCTGATTTGCGTCATCATGAATACTGCCGGTCTGGAAGTTGCCACGGATGCGGACCTGGATTGGGATCGTGAGTTCCAGGTGACGGGCGCGGCCAGCATCGTCACCGGGTTCGGCGGGGGAATGGTGGCAACGGTGATTGTCCCCGCATCGTTTCGCAGCAAGCTGTTTCATGCCACCACCCGGTTGACCGGGGTGATCGCGGCTTGCGTCGTCGGGGCTGCACTTTTACTTGGCGACGGCATGCTGGAACTGGTGCCAACCGCGTATGTTGGCGCCATGCTGGTTTTCACCGGTCTTGGGATGCTGGACGAGGGGCTGGTAAGAAGCCGCAAACGCCTGCCCGTATCGGAATACGCCATCATCCTCCTGATCTTTGTCGTCATCATCTTTTTCGGCCTGCTTGAGGGCGTGGGTGCCGGTGCCGTGGCCACCCTCGTGTTCTTCGCCGTGCGTCTCAGCCGAGTGGACCCGATTGCATCGCATTTCACCGCGCGCGAGCGCCGGAGCAACAAAGCCCGTTCTATTCCCGATCGCGCCATCCTCCTGGCGGAGGGCGACCAGGTACAGGCGTACCAGCTTCAGGGATACATTTTCTTCGGCAGCGTGGGTGTCTTGGCGGACCGTCTCGCAAAGTCCCTGGAGGCTCCATCGAGGGCTTCCTGCCTGATGATCGACTTCACCCGCGTCTCCGGATTCGACTTCTCGGCAGTGAACGTCGTGGCGCGATTCGTACGGCGAGCAAACGCAGCGGGAGTGCATGTGGTCTTGAGCGGCCTGTCCGAGAAACTCCGGCTCAGCCTGGAGCGGAACGTTGCTCCCGCAGTATATGCAAAATTGTGGCTGGAGCCGAATGCCGATCTCGGCCTGGAACGCTGCGAAGAACTCCTCATCGCGGCATGGAGGGCAGATACGGCCAGAATAGAGCAGCGGCGGACCTCGTTGCTGGAGCAGGCCTCCGAGGATCTGGAGCGCCAGTTGGAACGGCAAGTGCGCTTCGAGGATCTCATCGAAGCGCTTCAACCGTGGCTTGCTTCCCGGGACTATGGCGCCGAGGAAGTTCTTGCGGGACCGGGCATCCCATGCGAAGGCCTTCAATTGCTGTTGTCGGGCCATGCCTCCGTGCGCGACTCCGCGGGCATGAGGCTCCGCCAGTGCAGCCCCGGTGACGTGATCTGGCTTGCCGACCCGGCGGCAGATGTCAACACGGCGGTGGTTGCAGACGACCCGTGCCGCGCGATGCTGCTCACCCCCAGTGCCCGGCGCTGGCTGGAGGAGCACGAGCAGGGGTTGATCATCGACCTGTACCGGTACATGTTCGCGGATCATTTTGGAAGGGAGCCGGACGATAGCCTGCCGCAGGATGGCCCAGCGGGCCGGGAGGATCCTGCATGACGGTTCCAGGTCAAAAGGCCTGGCCGTTCTGAACCGGGGCCTGGATCACGTACCGACCTCGGGATTTCTAGCTCCAAGATCTGCCGGCGCACCAGCCATTTCGGCTTATGCCTCGTATTCAACGCCTCGCCAAAAATTGATCCCGCAATACTCCAGGAACGCCTTGGTGACCGAAGCATGTGCCGGGTCGTCGGAACCGCATGCCTCCCGCGCAATGGCAACCTCCAGTCCCCGTGAATAGGCACCGAGCGCCGTAGCCCGGATGCACGCGTGCAGGTGCACTCCCGCGAGAAGCATTCCGTCGACGCCAAGTTCGTTCAGGCTGGCGTCGAACTCCGGCACGGAGAATGCACTGTGGAAGGACTTGTGAACGATGCGTTCGCCTTTCCTCGGCCGCAGGCGTTCAGGAGGCTCGTGCCCAGGCGTTCCTCTCACAC
>VXPJ01000020.1 GCA_009839635.1 Pseudomonadota bacterium | reverse complement strand
GACTGAAGCCATGACAAGGGGGCGGAGACGATTTGCCCCGCTTGCATCCATCCACATCCGTAGCGGGGGTCCTCAAACCCGTGCAGCTATTTGCATTACAATATTCCATGGCTGGATGTTTTTTTAATCATGCCGGGTAGTGCAATTTGGTAGATCACAAACGTCCCGAATCAGTATTGGTGATCGTGTACACGCAGTGCAGCGAGGTCCTGTTGCTGCGGCGCAAGTACCCGAGCGACTTTTGGCAGTCGGTAACAGGCAGCCTGGAATGGGGTGAGGAGCCCATCGATGCAGCCATCCGCGAGCTGCGTGAAGAAACCGGCCTGGTGAATCAGGCGGTCCGTGATTGCCATTCTGTACAGAGTTTTGAGATTTACTCGATCTGGCGCAAACGCTATGCCCCGGGTGTGGTCATGAACCAGGAGCATGTGTACAGGCTGCGGCTTCCGGAGAAAGTGGATATCAGGCTGGATCCCAGGGAGCATGTGGAGTTTCAATGGCTGCCGCGGCTGCATGCTGCCGACCTTGCATTCTCACATACCAATCAGGCGGCGATACTGCGCTGGGTCCCTGAATGATGCAGGCCGATGCGTGAGGTTGTAGTCTGCATTCATGGAATCTGGATGCATGGATTGTGCATGCAGCCCATGGCCCACTACCTGGCCAGGCTCGGGCATTGTTGCAGGCAGTTCTCCTATCGGAGCCTGAGGTATACACCCGGGCATAATGCGCGGCTTCTCGGGGATTTCCTTGAAAGGCTGGATGCGGAGGTCATACATTTTGTTGCACACAGTCTTGGAGGCATCGTACTGATGCATTACTTCCAGTCTGTCGATTCGGTCAGGCCCGGGAGGGTCGTCATGCTGGGTACCCCGCTGACCGGCAGCGGATTGGCGCGGTATCTGTCAAGGCACAGGTTCCTGGCAGCCAGTTTCATGGGCGCGAGCGCTGATTCCTTGCTTGGAAATGTCCCGGCATGGAAAGGGACCCGTCCTCTGGCTGTGTTGGCAGGGACACGGGGACATGGAATCGGCCAGATTCTGGGGGCGTCCCTTGACACTCCGAACGACGGCACAGTGGCCGTGTCGGAAACCAGGACTGATTTTTGTGATGTACACAGGCTGATTCCATACAGTCATACCGGAATGCTGCTTGCAAAGCCTGTAGCGGCGCTGGTAGACGAGTTTTTACGTACCGGAAATGTCACTTGAAATCGGGAAGTGCTAAACTAACCGTATTGATCTACTAGAGGGGATCCGATGGCTGGTCATAGTAAATGGGCCAATATCCAGCATCATAAAAAAGCTCAAGACGCCAAGCGCGGTAAATTATTCACCCGATTAATCCGAGAGATTACAGTAGCGGCCCGTGACGGGGGCGACCCTGATTCCAATGCGCGTCTGCGCTCGGCAGTTGACAAGGCTTACTCTGCCAACATGCCGAAAGATACGATTGAGCGCGCCATCAAGCGGGGCACAGGCGAACTGGAAGGTGAGGGGTACATGGAGGTGCGTTACGAAGGCTATGGCCCTGGCGGTGCTGCGGTACTGATCGACTGCATGACCGACAACCGCAATCGTACGGTTTCCGAGATCAGGCATGTGTTTGCAAAGTTCAATGGCAATTTGGGCACTTCCGGTTCGGTCGCTTACCTGTTTTCCAATACAGGGGTGATCCGGTTTGCTTCGGGCGCAGATGAAAATTTGGTCATGGAGAGTGTGCTGGAAGCAGGTGCTGACGACATCGTGGACATGGAGGACGGGGGCCTTGAAGTGATTACCGGCGCCGATGAGTTTCCAGCAGTTGTACAGGCGCTGGAAGCCAGGGGTCTGGTGCCGGATTCTGCAGAAATTACGATGCGTGCCAGTACGGCAGTCCCCTTGTCTGAAAAGGATGGCGAAACCATGCTTCGCCTGCTGGATACACTGGATACACTGGATGATGTACAGAATGTGTATTCAAATGCTGAGATTCCGGACACCATCTTTGAAATGGCCTAGCTGCTGAACCTTTCGCATGACGGAACTGAAACGATGTGCTTCCACCAGGATACTTGGTATCGACCCAGGTTTGCGAACCACGGGAATTGGCATTATTGAAAGTGATGGCAGGGACAGTCGCTACATTTTCAGCCGGAACATCCGTGTCCAGGCTCCAGGTGAGAAAACCGGAATTGCAGAGCGACTGGGCCTGATTTTCACAAATCTCACGGAAATCATTGAGCAGTACCGGCCGGACGAGGTGGCTGTCGAAGAAGTGTTCGTTTCGCGTAACATTTCCTCTGCGCTGAAACTCGGCCATGCCAGGGGGGCGGCGATCAGCGCCGCGGTACAGTTTCAGGTTCCGGTGAGTGAATACAGCGCCAGATTCGTGAAGCAGGCAGTGGTCGGCAATGGTGCGGCGAGCAAGCAGCAGGTCCAGCACATGGTGCTGAGCTTGCTGGGCCTGCGGGGTGTATTGCAGGCTGACGAGGCGGATGCGCTGGCTGTATCGCTGTGCCACGCCCATTCGTCCATGCTGGCTGTGGGTCCTCGCGTATCCAGTTCCGGGTGTCAGGCATGATCGGGCGCTTGCAGGGAGACGTCATTGAAAAACACCCTCCTTATCTTTTGCTTGATGTGCAGGGTGTCGGTTATGAACTGGAAGCCCCGATGT
>VXPJ01000026.1 GCA_009839635.1 Pseudomonadota bacterium | reverse complement strand
GTGTAGCCGCCCAGGCCACCGATCAGCATCCCGTTGGCATCGTAGATGAGCACCTCACCACTTTGCACCTCGGGCGCTTCAGCAAGAGTTGCCTCGGATTGCGCAGCGACAGCATTCATGCGCACATGGCAGAACACCTTCTGGGGAAGCGGACCGGCCAGCCACAGCTGCTCCCAGCCGAAGGGCAGGTAGGTCGTTGAGCCCTGCATCCCGCCCAGGCCCCGTGCCGCACCCACGGCCTGGAAACAACCGTCGAGAACTAGTGGATGCACACCCAATCCTGCATCACCCAGGTCTTCCGGGACCGACACCTCTGCCAGGGCTTCACCGGGTGCGGCCCAAATCTTGGTCAACGTTCGAAACGATGGACCCAGTCCGATTCCGGTTTCGGCACGGGCCCGGTAATAGTCCGACACCTCCATCACGGACAGGTTTTCTGCCAGTGCCTGAAGGTCGATTCGCTCCGGCGCCTGGGGGGCGGAGGCATCTGTTCCGATACGTGCTTCCGCATGCAGGATCCAGTCTCCTTCATCGCCCTTGCTGAACACGCGCACAGGGCGTGCCCCGACCTCTTCCTCACCCAGCACGAGTTGCAAGGTCGCACCCGGTTCCTCCATGTCATCGTCAGGGTCCGCTTCCGGTACGATCATCGCATTGTGCAGCTGCATATCCCGCACCGTGGCATGGGAAGCACCTTCGACCAGGGAAGCAAGCGCCACCATCGCGCCATAGACCGCACCGGGAACCACGATGCGCTCGAATACCCGGTGATCCGCCAGCCAGGCCGGATCGGTGGCATACAGCTGTGTCTCGTATGTGATCCCGCCAGCGGCCGATTCGTGCCGGACCCCGAGCAGCGGGTGACCCTTTTCACGCCGGTGCCTGCGTGGAGTCTCCATCCAGTGGCGCTCTCGCTGGAACGGATATTGAGGCAATGAAATTCTGGCGCGCGACTCGCCTGCAAAAAGTCCCTCAAACTGAACAGGCAATCCGGCCTCGTAGACCTTCGCAACCGCCTGCAGAAATCCTGCATCCGGGTCTGCTTCCGGTGCTGTGGTCGAGGGTGCCTGAAGGCTCGGTATGCCAGGGGGCGCAACTGGTGCCGAGTCCGGCCAGGCCGAGGCCAGCATCGGGGCCAGGATCTTGCCCGGGCCAATCTCCACCACCAGGTCCACGTCAAGGCCGGACAAGGTACGGATCCCCTCGGCAAAGGCGACTGCCTCGCGCGCATGACGTCTCCAGTATTTCGCATCCAGTGTTTCGCCAGACCCCACAGCTTCACCAGTCAGGTTGCTGATCACTTTCACAGAAGGCGACTCGAATGCCACACCCTCCAGAGAGACCTCCAGATCATCGAGAACCGGCTCCACCAGGGCACTGTGAAAGGCCCGGGACGTGTTCAGCCGCCGGGTGCGAATACCTTCGGAATCGAAACGCTCAAGCAGGCATTGCACTTCAGGGACCGGGCCGCTGATCACCTGATGAAGGCCGTTATAGCCCGAGATGCAAAGCGCGTCCTGATCCGTTTCCTTGTTTCGTTGGGCGACGGCCGAGGCCACCTGTTGTGCCGGTGCAAACACTGCCGCCATTGCACCTTCTGCAGTACCGGAGAGCAGCCGGCCCCTGGCTTCGGCAAACCGCATTCCGTCCTCAAGGCTGAACACACCTGCTGCCTGCGCAGCGGCAAGCTCGCCGACACTGTGTCCGAACACAACGGCAGGGCGAACCCCGAGGCTTGCCCAAAGGGCAGTCAGCGCACATTCGAGTGCATACAGCGCCGGCTGTTCCCAGGCGGTATCTTCCAGGGCACCACGCGCACCCGGGCGATTAAACATAACATCCAGAAGCAAGGCGCCCCGCTGCTCGAAAAACACGCTCTCGCAACGGTCCAGTACAGCCCGCACCACTGGCTCACGCTCGTACAGCGCCTGTCCCATTCCCGGCCACTGACTGCCTTGCCCGGTGTAGGCGAATGCGACCTTCAGCGAGCGTGCATGGGCCAGTCCATCCGCCTTCGCCACCTTCTTCAACTGCTGCTGCAAGGAAGTCACGTCGGTGAAGGCCAGGCCTGCGCGGTAATCGAAGTGGCTGCGCCCGATCGAAGCCGTCCAGGCAAGATTGGCCAGCTGCTCATCCTCCATGACAGAATCCGGCTGGGCCGCCTGCTGTTGATCGAGCCAGGACAGGTAGCGTTCTGCCAGTGCGTGCAGCGCCGGCTCGCTCTTGGCCGAGAGCGGCAACAGGCGCAATGTGCGTTTCACAAACGCCTGGTCGCGGCACTCCGGCACCGTCTGCGGCAAGGTTGTGGCAACTGCCTGGGCAAGGCCCACAGGTTGCGGCGCAGACTCGGGCATTGCCGGCGATGCGCGGTGCTGCTCAAGAATGATATGAGCATTCGTCCCGGAGATCCCGAAGGAGTTCACACCGGCGCGGCGCGGCTCATCGGTGGCATACGGCCACGGCAGATTGTCTGTAATTACGCGAAGCGGCAGGTGATCCCAGTCGAGACTTGGATTCGGGTTGTGGAAATGCAGGTGCATCGGGATCATGCCTCGGTGCACCACCAGGGCCGCCTTGATCAGCCCGGCCACGCCGGCCGCCGCTTCCAGGTGGCCAATGTTGGTCTTGACCGAACCCACCAAGAGCGGGCGATCGTCCCTGCGCCCTTGGCCGTTGGCCACAGCGG
>VXPJ01000006.1 GCA_009839635.1 Pseudomonadota bacterium | reverse complement strand
GAGCGACACCGAGCCGTCCATCTCGATGAAGTCCAGGACGTGACCGCCGAGCGCGACGCGCGGGCTGAGGTTCATCTTCACCGCGTCCGACTTCCATTCGAGACTGCCGATGGTCGTGGTCGCTCCGCCGTAGTCGGTGAACGCCGCCGGCTTCAGGACGCCGTCTGTGGAGTCCGCGCCGACGGCAGAGGTGCTGGTGTCCAGTACCGGGTCGAAGAAGGCTTCGTGGAGGGTGCCGGCGGGGGCGGTTATGAAGACAATGTCGCTCGTCGTTCGCTCTTCGGGATAGTAGTCGCAGGGTTTCTCCTGGGCGAATTGCTGGTGAGTGTGGAAATTGTACATTCCCTTGGGGATGGGACGAGTGGAGCGTATCTGGATATCTCCGATGGACTTTCTCGCGTCCAGGTTGAATACCCCCACGACGAACAGACCGCTATCCGGGCCTGTGGTCCACGTTTTAATATCCATGATGCCGGCCGCTCCCCATCCCTTCGCGCTGTGCAGAACGGTTCCCGCCGCGAGACCGGAGTCGAAATGCCAGTCGAGCGCGGGATTTGATATGTCTCGTCCGTACTCGGAGTCATACATGCGTTCGATCTGATACATACGACGCACGCACTCGTCGTATCCAGCGATTCCCGCTCCCCGCTGAAATACCGCGTCAATCTGCGTGATTCGGGAGCGCAACTCCCCCTTGGATATGGACGGGGCGCTCTGCGCCGTCCCGCTCGCGCCGGCGGCGCCTGCGGACGCCGCGTCCTCAGGCGGAGCCTCGGTCAGAAAGCGTATGTCGTCCGACGAACCCGAAGCGCCGCCCGGGGCCGAAGCGGACGGCAGCCATACCCTGGTGTACTCGTTATCTATCGAGTAGTGATACGGATACACTTGGCCAGCCTGTAGTCCCACGAACCTGTACGTCCCGGCCGGATAGACCAGCCAGTTCTCCAGCGCGGTGGCCGTCTCCGCCTTCCTCAGAAAGAGCATCGCCTGCCGGTCGTCCCACCTGGTGGAGCGGTCGCTCCTCCACTCTTCGGCTCGTCCCAGGGCATCCTCCCTGGTCGTGTATAGCTGTTTATTTGCCCCGTAGGGTATTACGACAGTTATCCGGGAGTCTCCGCTGCCTTTGATATACTCGATGACCCTGAAACTGGCTTCCAGGGAGGATATGAAAATGGGGGAGGTCCGGTCGCGCTCTTCTCTATAGTATTTGACCACCCTGTCGTTCGGTCTTATGGTTGCCGCGCTGATGGACTCCAGTTCGGCGTGGACGATGACCTCCGCGTGGGCGACCATCTCATCCATGGAGACCGGCCCCGCATATGGGGAGCCATGTCCATGCGCGCCCTGAGGAGCAGAGGGGGCCAGGGGCACGGTGGTCTGCGGCTCTGAACAGGCCGCGAACATCAGAACGCAGACCAGAGCGAGCGATGAGATGAATATGAGTGTATTTCTGTACAAGTAGGCCGGGATCGGCATTTGCCCTCCTCTACTACCCCATCACAGATCCTCCGGAGTATCGCAGCCTATTCGTCCACATCGGTCACGCTGATCTCCACAGTCGCGGTCGTCGTCCCGTTCTCCCTCCCGTCCCGGGCCTCCACCGTCAGCGTGTACGACGATGCCGTCTCATAGTCCAGTGACTTCCATACCAGAACCTCTCCGTTGTTGGCTCCGAGCCGGAACCGGCCTGCCTCGTTCCCGCCGGTGATGTAGTACCAGGGACTGTCTCCAACGTCGGGGTCGGTCGCCGACACGTATCCTATGACGTGGAACGCAGAAGCGTCCTCTCGGACTGTGAAGGCGTATGTGGATGTGTCGAACACCGGTGGACGGTTCGGCCCCCTGCGTATCCGCAGCATGAGAGTGTCGCCGTCCTCCCAGGGCTGTGAGGCCACGGACCAGCTCAGAGTGTTGTTGGCTGCGTCAATGGCGGCGTCAGTTACGTCTAGGGAGAGCGACACCGAGCCGTCCATCTCGATGAAGTCCAGGACGTGGCCGCCGAGCGCGACGCGCGGGCTGAGGCTCATCTTCACCACGTCCGACTTCCATTCGAGGCTGCCGATGGTCGTGGTCGAGCCGCCGTAGTCGGTGAACGCCGACGGCTTGAGAACTCCGTTCGTGGAGTCCGCGCCGACGGCGGAGGTACTGGTGTCCAACACAGGGTCGAAGAAGGCTTCGTGCAGCGTTCCTTCGGGGGCGGTTAGATAGACCGTCTCTCTTGTCGTTCGCTCTTCAGGATAATAGTCGCAGGGTATCTCCTCAGGCAGTTGCTCGTAACGGCGGTATCTGTACACTCCCTCGGGTATGGGACGAGTGGGACGTATCTGAATGTCACCCTGGGACTTGTTCGGGCTCAGATTGAAAACACCCACGATGAACAGGTCGCTGTCCGGGCCCGAGGTCCTTATCCTGATGTCCATGGAACCGGCCGCTCCCCATCCGGTTGCGCTGCGCAGAACGGTTCCCGCCGCGAGACCGGAATCGAAATGCCACTCCGCTACCGGATTTGATATGTCTCGTCCGTACTCGGAATCATACATACGGTCCTCACGATACATATGACGCACACACTCGTCGTATCCCTCGATTCCCGCTCCCCGCTGAAATACCGAGTCAATCTGCGTGATTCGGGAGCGCAGCTCCCCCTTGGATATGGACGGGGCGCTCTGCGCCGTCCCGCTCGCGCCGGCGGCG
>VXPJ01000103.1 GCA_009839635.1 Pseudomonadota bacterium | reverse complement strand
ACAGCCCAGAATTGTTCCGGTGTCAGCTGCTGCCGCCATTCTTTTTTTGACTTCTTAACCTTTGTCAATGTCCCGAAAACCGAGGCCGCCCATGGAACACGGGCTTACGAATGTTCATTCTCAATGCTCAATGGCTTTCATGCTTAACCTGACGCGGCCCTGCTTGTCAATTTCAAGCACTTTCACCTTGATGATATCCCCCTCCGAGAGTTCATCTGCCACGCTGTCGACTCGCTCATGTGAGATTTGTGAAATATGGACAAGTCCATCCTTGCCTGGCAGCACGCTGACGAAAGCTCCGAAATCCATGATCTTCACGACTTTCCCCTCATAGATCTTACCGACTTCCACATCGGCCGTGATCTCTTCGATTCGGCGTTTGGCATCGTCTCCTGCAGCCTTATCCACGGACGCAATGCGAACGACCCCGTCGTCGTCGATATCTATGGTGGTCCCCGTCTCTTCAGTCAGTGCCCGTATGGTTGCACCGCCCTTGCCGATTACGTCGCGTATCTTGTCGGGGTTGATCTTGAGAACCGTAAACCTCGGCGCATGCTCGGACATCTCCTCGCGTGGGGCCGGGATGACAGCATTCATTTCCCCGAGAATATGTGACAACCCTTCACAGGCCTGCTTGATCGCGATCTCCATGATCTCCCGCGTGATGCCCTCAATTTTGATGTCCATTTGCAGTGCAGTGATGCCCTGCTCGGTTCCTGCCACCTTGAAATCCATGTCGCCCAGGTGATCCTCATCACCCAGGATATCCGTGAGAACCGCAAAGCTTTCGTCCTCCTTGATCAACCCCATGGCGATTCCCGCGACCGGTGCCTTGATGGGGACGCCCGAATCCATCAGGGAGAGGCTGGTACCACAAACACTGGCCATGGAACTGGAACCATTCGATTCCGTAATTTCAGACACCACCCGGATCACATAAGGAAAGTCATCTTCGCCTGGAACCACAGCCCGTATGCCACGCTTGGCCAGTTTCCCATGCCCGATCTCACGGCGTTTCGGCGATCCGACCATGCCCGTTTCGCCTACACAGTAAGGTGGGAAATTATAGTGCAGCATGAAGTTGTCCTTGAACTCACCCTCTATGGCATCAATGATCTGTGCATCCCGGCCTGTACCCAGGGTCGTCGCGACCAGGGCCTGGGTTTCCCCACGCGTGAAAAGGGCGCTGCCGTGAACCCGGGGCAAAATCCCTACCCGGACACCAATGGGACGAACCGTGCCTCGGTCCCGTCCATCGATGCGAGGCTCACCGGCCAGAATCCGGCTGCGCACGATATCTTTCTCGAGCTTGCTGAAGGCCCCAAGAATCTCCGCTTCGCTCGATCCCTCCGCTTCGCCCGCCAGAGAGTCCAGCAGTTGACTGCGTATTTCGCCAACCTTGTTCTGGCGTTCGACCTTTTCAGCAATCTGGTACGCCTCACCGAGGCTCTCGCGACACTGGCCATTGACCTGGTCAACCAGGGATTCATCGGTGTGCGGGGCTTGCCAGTCCCATGCCGGCTTGCCGGCTTCCTGTGCAAACTCCTTGATTGCCTGAATAGCTGTCTGGAGTTGTTCATGGCCAAACATCACCGCGCCCAGCATCGTTTCCTGCGGGAGGATGTCAGCTTCGGACTCCACCATCAAAACTGCACTCTCCGTACCGGCCACAACCAGGTCCAGCCTGGAATTTTTCAACTGATAGTTGTCCGGGTTGAGTACATAGTTGCCATCCACGTAACCCACTCTGGCTGCACCTATCGTCCCGTTGAAGGGGATCCCGGATATTGCCAGTGCAGCAGAAGCACCGAGCAGGGCCGGCACGTCCGGGTCGATGGCCGTGTTCATGGACACCACCGTAGCAATGATTTGCACTTCGTTGAGAAACCCTTTGGGAAACATCGGTCGAAGCGGACGGTCAATGAGCCGCGAGGTCAGCGTCTCCTTTTCAGACGGGCGGCCTTCCCGCTTGAAGAAACCGCCGGGTATCTTTCCTGCCGCGTACGTCTTTTCCTGATAATTGATAGTCAGCGGGAACCAATCCCGGTTAGGATCCGGCTCTTTCCTGGCTACAGCTGTAACAAGAACCGATGTCTCGCCCATGTCAACAAGCACGGCACCATCTGCCTGGCGTGCAATTTCACCAGTCTCCAATGTGACTTGGTGATCCCCATATGAAAATGACTTTGTAACTTTACTCACTGTTTAATTCCATTTATTGAATAGCTGATTTAAAACACATGCCCCATGAAGACAGCAGCCCGCATCGGGCTGTGAAATAGATGCATGCTGTAATTCTTGCACACCCCTCATTACTTACCTGCCAACTCCCCCCTGCCAACATGGGGGGCTGTCCGTTAGCGCCTTAGCCCAAGAGAACTGATCAGTTCCTGGTATTTTTTCTGATTTTTTTTGCGCAAGTAATCAAGAAGTTTGCGACGTTGATTAACCATCTTCAGCAAGCCATGGCGAGAGTGATGGTCTTTCTTGTGTGTCTCGAGATGCCCGCTTAAGTGTGAGATGCGCGCTGACAAAAGTGCAACCTGCACTTCGGGAGAACCGGTGTCGGTTTTGTCGCGCTGATACTCCTTAACAATCTTTGATTTTTCTGCTGCAACAAATGCCATGTTTCTGTATTGCCTGTTTCACCACTTGCTTGTTGGTACGTTTAACCTGTGTATGGGCGGCGATTCTACCA
>VXPJ01000027.1 GCA_009839635.1 Pseudomonadota bacterium | reverse complement strand
GTACATTACCGGCAAGACACACCTAACTTCTTCCTGAATACCGCAGTGCAACCTGTTCCTTTAGGATGGTGATTACTGAGGGATTTATACTGATGAGAAGTTTGCCAAAATTACCGTGAACATAGTGTGAAATACATGGGCCATCCCATGATAAAAATGTGAATTTTGTGGAAATAATGCGCAGCATTCCGGCGTGAACGAGCACATCGCAAAATTTTCCCAAGAGGGTGATCAGGCTTTCTGGCCTGCGGGTTCGAACCGTGCGCGAACCGGATGCTAAGGAGACTCGCCTGACATCAAGGCTATGGTAGTACTTCCAGTCGGCTTACTGCCTGACATGCCACGGACTCACTTGGTGAAAGGTTGCTGAAAGCCCTGACAACTGGGCCTCATGATTATACGATAGCTCAATCAGCCCGATCACACCTGCCACTGATCAACAGGAAAGGCACTCATTCCTCGCCCGGCTGGGCCATGCGGTAACCGACCCCGCGTTCAGTGAAGATGTAGGTTGGACGGGCTGCATCGTCCCCCAGCTTGCGACGCAGCTTCCTCACAAAGGCACGCACGATCTCTGGGTCGCTTGTCTCGCGCCAGCGCCATACCTGGCGCAGCAAGGACTCGTAGGTCATGACACGTCCCGCATTCTGGGAGAGCACACTGAGCAGGTCGAATTCAGTCGCCGTCAACGTCAGTGGGCGGCCTGCCACGACCACTCGGCGTTGCTCATAGTGGATCTCCAAATCAGCCAGCACGAAGGGCGCGGGCTTTTGCCGCCTTCGCAATACTGCAGAGATTCTCGCCGTGAGTTCTGTCGGCGAGAAGGGTTTGACGATGTAGTCGACGGCACCGGCTTCCAGGGCTCTTGCAATGGTCTCGTCGCGACCGTATCCGGAGATGAAGATCACCGGGATATCTTCAAGCTCGGGAACGGATTTCATCAGCTCGATGCCATCTCGCCCGGGCAGCATCAGGTCCAGCAGGATCAGCTGGGGCTTCTCGATTTTGATGATACGCGGCAGTTCTTCTGAGCCGCCGGTCACAAGCGGGGCGTAGCCTGCAGAAGAGAGTGTGTCCCGAACGTAGCGCAGTGTCTCCGGATCGTCGTCCACCACCAAAACACGTACCGGCTCTTCGTCCTTTTGCAGCCCGCCCGAATCCGTCCTGTGCTGATCAGGCGCGACACCGCCATCGGCTCCCTCGGCGACCGGAAGCGTGAACGTGAAGACTGCGCCCTGGCCCACGCCTCCACTCTCGGCCTGGATGCGCCCCCCATGCGCCTCGACCAATCCCTTGCAAATCACCAGCCCGAGGCCTGTGCCTACTGCAGCTTGTTCGCCCTCGCCGCTGGTTGCATGTGCATACTTATGGAACAGGTGGGGTAACTGATCGGGCGGGATTCCCCGGCCTTCATCCGACACGGAAATCACGACATGCACTCCATCGAGCACCGCTCCAACTTGGATGGATGAGGACTCGGGAGAGTGCTTGGCGGCATTGAAAAAGAGATTGTTGAGTACTTGAACGATGCGCTGGCGATCCGCCATTACACGAGGCAGATCCGGGGGCAGGTTGATGCGGATCGCCTGCCTGCCGCCGCCGCTCAGGAACGTGTTTCTGGCCCGGTCAACCAGGTCCGCGACTTCCGAGGGCTCGGGCGCGACCGTCAGCGTACCTGCCTTGATACTTCCTGCATCCAGCAGATCGCTGATCAGGCCGCGCATATGGTCGGCCTGTCGGTCAATGATGTGAAAGAACTGCTGCATCTCGGCCTGCGGAAGTGGCGATCCTGCACCCAGCACGGAAGCCGTTGAGCCCTTGATTGAAGTGAGTGGCGCCCGCAACTCGTGGCTCACCATACCCAGGAACTCGGCCCGCTGGCGTTCCAGTTCCTCCAAAGGTGCCAGGTCCTGCATGGTGATGATTGCGGATGTAATCGTGCCGTCCTCGGCATGGATGGGTGTACCATTGATCAACGTTCTGACACTCCGCCCATCGGGGAGGGAGAGGACAATCTCCTCAGCGCGTACGGTCTCACCCGTACTCAGTTCCCGTACCAGCACGAACTCATCCAGGGTAATCTCGCGTCCGTCGGCACGCGTGTAGGTGATGATTTCCAGCAGTTGTTCCGGAGACCGTCCGGGGATGTGGAGGCCCTCGACAATCCGTCTTGCTTCCTGATTGATGGACACCGGCTTTCCGGTCCTGACGTCGAAGACCACAACCCCGACCGGAGAGGTTTCGATCAGGGCCTCGAGGTTGGCGCGCACATGCTGTTCTGCGCGGTGAATCCGCGCATTCATGATCGCCGTAGCTGCCTGCGAGGCAAACAGCACGAGAACTTCCTCGTCATCGTCAGTGAACTCCAGCCCACCTTCCTTCTCGGCAAGATAGAAATTGCCGATATGCACGTCCCGGTGGCGTATCGGCATGCCGAGGAATGTTTTTGAGCGCATCAGGTCCGGTGAATAGCCAAGCGACTCGACGAAGGTGGGCAGGTCCGACAGCCTCAGCGGGGTTGGAAGGTTCCGAAAGTGTCCGTGCAGTTTCGGCCCGTCCGGCCAGTCGGCAAACTGCTGACGTTCCTCGGGTGTGAAACCGGAGGTGATATATTCCACAACCTGTCCGTCGTCATTGCTGGTCGTGATGATGCCGTAATGGGAACCGGTCAGCGTGCGGGCACTGTCGACCACTTCCTGCAGGACCGTGGGCTCATCGAGGCTCGAACTGATGCGCAGTATGGCTGAACTCAGCCTCGATATACCCTTTCGCAGTACCTCGATTTCTTGCTTCATCTCATCTGGATTGCCCACTGCCATCTCCTTCGATCAGGAACATGTGGCGCGTAGTATCGCATATGTTCATGCAATAATCATGATGCTGCCCGCATATATCACGCCATGTTCACAAATATTTTGCTAGATTGATTCCTGTCACGATTTGCTCGACATCACCAGCATGTCGCACAGCGTGGCGAAGCCAAGAAGGGGGAACTAGATTCTGCACGACTTGTGCATTCGCCCTGGGGTCTTTGCTAGCGTCTCCCCCAGGGCGTAATTTCCCCCGAATCCTGCGGACAAAATGTCGAACGGCATGACATCCCATGCACGCGATGGCTATCGTCTCAATACTGCCTTGCCCATGCCGCCGCCAAAGCGCCCGGCATCGTCGCCTGCGCGGGCCAGCGGCGAGGTGGCAGCAGCAATCGAGCGACCGATATGCATGCCCGCCCAGGTCATCATGGCACTCCACAGCAGCGGCAGCCCGAGGTACAGGCTGGTGGTGATCATGTTGAGCAGCATGCGCTTGAGATCGTGCTCGCCCGGATTGGCGAACACTTGCAGGAAGACGTTGACGTCAGGATACATGGACAGAATCAGGTTCTGGTCGACCCACAGGGCCAGGTACCACAGCACGCTCCAGAACTTGACGGTGAAGATCGCCAGCGCGCCGGTGACCATCATCGACAGTGAATACCGCGACAGCACCACCACCATCGGCAGCAGTGCGTAAATGCCGAGCAGCAGCACTGCCTGCACCATGGGCAGGGCCTGCAGCACCGTGGTGACGGTCACTGAAAACAGCGCCGAGGCGGTCACGATCCCGCCGGCGGCAAGACCCCCCTTGAGCCATTGCTCGGTGGTGCCAAGCCAGCCTGCGTGCCCGGAATTGCGCGCTACCAGGTCGTTGTTCGACCACGTCGGGGGCGCGTTGGCCAGCACGGCACGCGCGGCGGCATCCAGGTGCTGCTCATGGGCCAGTGCCGGGGCGACCGACACCACCAGACCGGAGAAGCCCGCCGAGGTGAGATCCGCCTGGGCCACCAGTTTCCGGCGCAGCCCGATGCTGGCCTCTTCCCACCACTGCTTGCACCAGGGTTTGCCCCAGCGAGGCACGCTCCCCGGCGGATACTCGCTGTCTCGAACCGCATTAAACGCCCAGCCCGGCACCGGCATGGAAGGTCGAAGCGCATCGTAGTAACCGGGGGTCTCGCGGTAGACGTGCGAGCCCATCCAGTCCGGGTCAGCGGGGCCGTAGGTAGCCAGCAACGACTGGATAGCGGGGCTGGTCGGGCGCTCGGCGAGGTACCTCGAGCGGGCCACCACATAGCACTGGCTGAAGAAATCACCCGCCTCGCGGCGCAGCGCGGGATCGGCGATGGTGGCCAGGCGGGCCTGCTGCTCGTAGGTGCGAAGGTCGCTGGCCGAAGGCAGGCCCTCGATCACGGCATGGTTGAGTCCCGAGGCGATGGCGAGCACCGCGTACCACCAGACCGGCACATGCACCAGGCTCGGAGCCCCGGCAAAGCCCGAGGAGCCGAAGCTGCTTTGCGGGCTCGCCACGGTGGCGGTAACCGGATTTGGATCAAGCAGGCTCGGCGGCGGCGTGTAGGCCAGCGTGCTGGCCTCAAGTGGTGCCAGGGTCGCCGGCTGACCCGCCAGCACCACCACCAGCAGGGCCATGAACAGCTGGATTTCCATGCGCCGCAGGGACAATGCGGGGGCACTGCCGAACTCACCGCCTTCGGCCGGCTCGCGCCAGTGGTCGATGAGGATGCCGAGGAAGGGCAGGAACACGATGCCGGTCCCGACCAACACCTCCCAGAAGATATTGTAGAAGGTCCAGCCGAACAGGGTGGTGAACAGTTCGAGGTAGCTGTCAACGCTCATGAACCCACCCCGGCCGCGATGAAATGACGCAGTAGCTGCTGGCCGAGGAGCGCCTCGATGACGGCCAGCCAGGTCACCAGGTGCCAGTGCCGGGCCAGGCGGTGCTTCAAAACATGCGCATCGATATGCCCTGCGCAATGCCGCAGGTACAGTAACCCGAATCCGCCGACAGCAATCAGGACCAGTGCGCCCAGCCTGCCTGCAGACAGGAGCGGCTGCCAGGATTCAAGGCGGGCCTGCACCCCGAGCACGGATGAGACCTGCACCGAGTGCCAAAGCACGAATCCTGTGATCGCTGCCAGCCCCAGCGCGAGCAGGCTCAGCCATACGCGTGCAAGGCGCATGCGCGGATCAGGGCACCCGGCCACGCACCAGGGGCCTTGGGTCGACGCTGGATCCTTCGGGGACCTGCAGGGATGCGCGCCTTCTCGCTTGTGCGCGCTCAAGCAACACGCCTGCGGTCTCGGAGACGATTTCGCGGCGCACGCGGGTCTCAAACAACAGGCTCTCGATCTCGCGGTCGAGCTCCGCGATCGAGGTATCGGCATGCTCGCGGGCAACCTCGGTGGCGTAGACCTCGGGGACCTGGCGGCCGGTCAGCAGAAGGCGGCGTGCAAGCAGGGCCTTCTCCACTGTGCGCGCGGTGCTGATCTCGGACACCAGGCGGCCCATGACCAGCGACTGCTCGGCGACCGGCATCTCCCGGATCGCCTCGATCAGTTGCCTCGTGACGGCCACCCCGGGCGCTGCGACCTGCTCCAGGTTGGCCAGGGTCGGCGGGTTCGCCCCACTGACCAGGCGCTGCAGCTCGAGCGTCACCGTGCCCGATTCCTGGTGCAGCTTGGGCAGCAGCCCGGTGCCCGGGATGCTGTCCTTTCGGCAGGTGTCGCAGGTGGTCACGATGTTCTCGCCGACCACATCCACCACCCAGCGCTGCGCCTCGGCCGGGGTCGTCCAGACCTCGGGCAGGCGCGAACCCGGCAGGGGCGGGGCTGCTGTGCTCGCGGTGACCGGGCGGTTCAGGTTGAGATTGTAGCCGGCCTTGACGATGTCCCCGGTGAACTCCAGCACCGGCTGGGCCGAACCCCCGGCCAGCCCGCCGATCCAGGGCACGCCGTTATCACCGTTGGCCGCCTCCACGGAAGCCTGTGCACTCACCGCATCATTGCCGCCAATCCCCATCTCGCGCTTCCAGTCGTTGCCCTTGGACAAGACGATGAGATCGGCATAGGGGTTCTTGCCCTGGGCGATTTCGGTTTCCATCTGCTGGCAGGACTTGGTGGCAAGCGACAGGGTTTCCTCGGCCTTGATCAGCGCGTTCTGGAACAGGTCGTACAGTCCCGGGTTGGCGCGCTGCAGGATCAGGGCCGGCAATGCGGCCAGCGCCGCGGTCGCGGCATTGGTCATCGCACCCATCATGCGATCCACCCCGGCGCCGATTTCATTGAGCGTGTTGGTGACGGCAACCACCGGGTCGAACTGCGCACAGCTGTAGCCCAGCCCCAGTTGCGCCGAACCGCCGAGGGTGACCGAAACCACCGAAGGATTGGCTGGTCTGGAGATCGGGCGGGCCCCGCCGATCTCGTAGTACCAGAAACCATCTTCGGTCGGGGCCATGACGGCGTGCAGGCCCCCCGGCATGCACAGGATGGCAAGTGCAATGCCCATTCCCAGGCCAGACCCCCGGTGGCTCACGGCGGGTAGGCCATCCAGTCGACGTTGAACAGGAACCACTGACCGCGCCGCCTGCAGCACTGGTACGGGCGCCACAGGGCCCAGGCGTAGTCCCCGCCTGCATCCACGAGCCCGCCACCCCAGCTCGCAGCGTCTCCCCGATCATCGTCGCCGAACACATCGCAGCCGGATTCCGGTTCCGGCAGCAGGCGCTGCCATTGACCGCTGCGCCCATCGCCTTCGATAAGCGCACCCGGCGGCCACATGCGCTGACCGGAAGCGGACGATCCGGCCAGCGCGACGTAGATGTGCGGCTGCAGGCGCCGGGTGACGATATCGCCCGTGCGCTGCGCGATCACGGCCGCGGCCTTGGGCTCATCGGATTGCGTGACCCAGCCGGTTCGCGGGTACACGGACCCCCAGGTCTGCAAGGCGCCCTCACCTACCTCGCGAAGCCCCGGTAGAAGACTTGCCGGGTACAGCATCTCGGGCAGCGCCGAGCGCCAGGCCAGTGCATCGATGCCGGACTGGAAGTACGGCACGAAGGGACGGGCCTGCGAGCCGCACATCAATCCCGGTACCGGCAGTTGCGTGAGCGGGTGGCCGATCGCATCGGCCTCGCGAAACATCAGGTTCGTGTGTGAGCGCGGGGAGCCTTCAGCGCGGTTGCCGGCACTTCCGGGCGCCACCGAAAGCAGCGAGCCCAGCAGTCCGCGAACGGCAGCCTTTTGTGCCATGCCGAGGGTGGCACGGATCTCGCGCCAGGGATTTCCGCCAAGCTCGTTGTAGGCTGCGACCACGAGGTCCGGGTTGTAGTGGCCGATCTTGAGCGAGCTGCGCACCCGACAGCCCCGCCATGTACAGCGAAGCCAGAAACAGGTGCCGATCGGCATCCACTGCATGCAGGAGGGGGCGGCGGCCGTGGTGCGTGCAAGGATCTGCGCGGTGTTGATGGAACCGCCCGGGGCAGGCCCCGACAGACCTGCGAAAAGAACCAATGCCAAAACACTGGACCCGGTTCGGTTCATGGCTGGTGCCAGCGCCGGTAATGAACCAGGGCGGTCTCAAGGTCTGTAAGGCCGTACACGACCAACTGGCCGTCGAACACCATGGCCGGGTAGCGGTCGATTCCGTAGTGTACCGCCCTTGCCAGGCCAACGGCCGCACGTTGCAGCCGTGCACGGTCTGTCTTGTTGAGCCGGTAGATCCGCTCAAGGGCCAGGCGGCGCGCCTGCGAAGGATCGCGGGCCAGGTTCTCGGAGAACTTCGCCTCCAGCACCTGCAGGCCATCGAGCACGTGGATGTGAACCCTGAGTCCTTCGTGTCCGGATCCAGCGGCCAGGGCCTGCAGGCCGGTGACCGGGGTATCCGCGCGGGCGAACACCTCGATCCTTGGCAAGGCATCGGTTTCAGCCTGGACCGGAAGCAGGCCGAGGACGGTCAAGAGCACGCAACTCAGTCGTGCACTCCAAAAAGGGATCGGCTCGAACGTGGCCACACTCATGGCCCTGGGGATTTGGCAAACATGTCGGCATCATCGTCTCGCACCGGCCGAGGGGGTGGAAGCGAAAAGGCGTACCGCTGGTGGCATGGTTTTCATGAATCCCGAATGGAGGCCGCCGGCTAGCTTTACCGGTAGTCAGATGCACCTTATGATCGAGCCATGAACGTCTTGTGCCGAGACTGCGGTATGACTTCCGTTGCGAAGATCACAGCCGAGTGCCCCTCCTGCGGTTCAAAGCGCCTGGTATGCCACGACGAGCTGCATGAACTGGCCCTTGCCCATCTCGATTGTGATGCCTTCTATGCCGCCATCGAAAAGCGTGATCGACCGGAATGGCGCGAGCTTCCCTTGATCGTTGGTGGACGACACCGCGGTGTCGTGGCCGCCTGCTGTTATCTCGCCCGTGCCCATGGGGTGCGCTCGGCCATGCCCATGTTCCAGGCCCTCAAGGCCTGCCCCGATGCGATCGTGGTGCGCCCCGACATGAAAAGATACCGGCAGGCAAGCGAAGCGTTTCGGGCCATGATGCTGAAACTCACGCCCCTGGTCGAGCCGCTGTCCATCGATGAGGCGTACATGGACCTAGGCGGCACCGAAGCACTGCACGAGACGAGCACGGCCGCTTTGCTGGTGCAACTTGCGCGCGAGGTCGAGGACACGCTGGGCATCACAGTATCGGTCGGGCTGAGTTACAACAAGTTCCTGGCCAAGATCGCATCCAACCTGGACAAGCCGCGCGGCTTTTCCGTGATCGGGCGCGCCGAGGCCAGCGCGTTTCTGGCCGACAAGCCGGTCGAGATGCTGTGGGGCGTGGGCCGGGCCCTGCAGCAACGCCTCGCCCGTGACCGGATCACGCGAATCGGTGATTTGATCCCCTTCGATGAACAGACGCTGGTCGCACGCTACGGCAAGATCGGCCATTCACTGTACGGCTTTGCACGGGGCCAGGACGAGCGCAGCGTCAATCCCGAGCGGGAAGCCAAGAGCCTCTCCTCGGAGATCACCCTGGAGCGCGACACCAGCGATCTGGAGCAGCTTCGCACCACCTTGTGGAAGCTTTGTGAAACCTTGTCGAACCGCATGAAAAAGGCCGCCGTGCTGGGCTGCGGTGTAACCCTGAAACTCAAGACCGCCGACTTTCGCCTGCTGACGCGCTCCAGGCGCCTGGACGCCCCGAGCCGCTCGGCCGAGGCCATGTTTCGCACCGCAGAGGTGCTGCTTGAAGGTGAGGCCGACGGGCGCGCGTTTCGCCTGATCGGTGTCGGCGCCTCGCCCTTGCTGGCCGCCGATCCGCTGCACCAGGGCGAACTGTTCGAGGCGGCCTCAGGCGATGGCCCGGTCGATCAGGTGATGGACAACATCCAGGAGAAATTCGGTACCAAGGCCGTGATTCGCGGGCGAGGTTTTGGAGTCAGCCTGCAGCGCCAGGGCCCGAGCAAGGTCGAGTAGTCCATGGACACGATAGCAGGCTTCGCGTATAAGCAAAAAGCCTGCCCCCGACCCACAATGCCACCATAAACAAGGATGATTCAAAGGACGGCTCTCATGAAAATCTTTGCCACCCCATGCCGCTGGCATCCCGCCACACTGCTGCTGGCAGGTCTCATCCTGCTGGGCAGTGCACTGGGTCCTGCTCTGGCCGAACCGGCCCTGGAGCCGGCACCGATGTACGCCGGTCTTCTTGCAGGCTCGGCCTGGTCGGACAACGAGATTGAGGATTTGGAAGGCTTTGCCCATTGGGGAATGCCAGGCTACACGCTGGACTACCATGACTCGGGGTTGGTGTTCGGCGTATTGGCCGGGCGCAGGCTCGCAATTGCCGGCCTGCCGTTGCGCCTTGAAATCGACGGCATGATTGGAGACATGACGGCACGCTCGAACCAGCTCGATCCCGAGGGTCTGGATGAGACGGTGGAAGTGGAGTATCGCTGGCTTGCGACCGCCCGGGTCAGCATCGAACGGGCGATGGGGCCGGTGTGGGTGTTCGTCTCCACCGGGGTGGCCCTGTCCGGAATCGACCGCTCGGTCACCGATATCGATTCGGGACGTGACATCGAACCCTACGTGGATACGGACGACTCCTTCAGCGATCACACCACCGAGGTGGGCTGGGTGGCCGGGGCCGGTATTGAAACCCACTGGTCTAGGCCCTGGGATATTCGCCTTGAGGGCTTGTACATGGATTTCGGGCGAAGCACGCACTACGTAAATCATTCCGGCAACAACCGCTGCGGGCCCGATGGGCCGCAAAGGCCCTGCCGCTACAGGATCGACAATGAACTCGGGATGGTGCGCCTGGGAATCACCTACCGGTTCGGGCACTAACCTGCTGGTGAACATCTTCTACCGCAAATACATCGTGGCGATGGCGGCACTCGGACTGCTGGCCGTTGCCGTTCAAAACGCCGTGGCCCTGGATATTGAAAAGCGCAACCTGTTTTCCCTTTGCGCACCACTGAACGTCGTTTCCGAGCCCCTACGTGACGACCTGGCGCGCAAGATCGGCTTGCTCGGTCCTGCGATCGAACGCGTGCTGGAGTCGAAGCTTGATGCAGTGCACCTGTTCGATGCAGACTCCAACGAGTTTTTAAGCGCGCGCGTCAGTCTTGCCGATGCCGGGGATTTTTTCAGTGTGGAGGTAAGCCTGAACCGGTTTGTCGGCAACATGGGGTACGGCATCGGCGGGATCGTCACCCTGTGGACGACCCGTACCCTGAGCCAGCATGGAGGCTCCGACCAGACCATCCTGCAGGCCGTCGCGGCCCTAAGCGATGAGTTTCTCGACCATTACCTGTACGTCAATGAGGCGGAGTGCCAGGCCCGGGATGACATACCTGGAAACTGAGCGCCGGCCTTACGGGATACCACTCATAACATCGACCCATCGACCCTGACCGATCCTGAACCCGGACAGATCGATTATTCAGGCTGCAGATTGTGTCCGTGCAGCAACATGCGCTGCAAATCCTGAGCCCGCCTCAGCGTAGACATTAAACACTGTCGAAGCCCCAGCCTCTTTGAGTGGTTCTACTTCATCCTGAAACCGGGCCGTGGCTGCTACCCGGCCATTGAAGGAGGCGCCCTTGAGTTCATCCAACACAGCGAGGTTGGATGCCAGGTTCGGCAATGCCAGCATCACCAGTTCGAGGGTGTGAGTGGCCTGTACGCGATCCCAGAAGTCCGTGTCACTGGGGTCCCCCAGCAGCACCTTGCGCCCGCTCGATTGCAGCCGTTCGACCTTGACCGGGTTGGTGTCCACGCCGACGACGGCCCCGCCGTGGCGCTCGTGCATGTCATCGTAAGCCCCGGTGCCGACACGCCCCATGCCAATGATGGCGATCTTCGCGCCGCCGATATCGAGTGCGCGGTCATCCGCCAGTCGTTCCGGGCGCTGCAGGCGTTTCAGGGTCTCACCGTAGCGGGTATAGAGCGGGTGGGCGATGACATTGAGCCCCGCGGCGATCACACAGGACAGGGCCAAAGCGACTGCAATGACGATCAGCCAAGCACTGTCGATCCAGCCGTTGGCAGCCCCGACTGCTGCAACGATCAGGCCGAATTCACTGAAGTTGGTCAGGTTCAGCGAGGCCAGCAGCGAGGTTCGCGCACGCAGCTTGTATCTGGTCAGCAATGCGAAGAACAATGCCGTCTTGAGAAACACGAACGGTATGATCACGGCGCCGATGAGCATCGTCTCAAGCGTCAGTGGCCCGGACAGCCCGATGGACAGGAAGAACCCGACCAGGAAAAGATTCTTGAAACTGAACATGACCTTGGACATCTCGACGCCCTTGCTGTGGCTTGCGATCAGCACCCCCATGACGAGCGCGCCCACGTAGCCCTTGAGCCCGACTAGCTCAAACAGCTGCGAGCCGCCCACGGCCAGTAAAAAGCCGTACAGGACCAGAAGCTCGCCGTGCCCGACGCGGTCCAGGATGGCGGTCAGCACCGGGCGCAAGCCGAACAGCAGCAACAGGAGAATGGCCCAGCCCGCCGGGTACTGGCCCGCCGAGCCGGCGAGGAAGATGACGGCGGCCAAGTCCTGCACGAGAAGAATGCCGACGGCGATGCGACCATGCAGGGACGAGGTCTCCTCCTTGTCCTCGAGCGCCTTCACCACGAACACGGTGCTCGAGAAGCTCAGGGCAAAGGCGATCAGTAGCGAGGTGGCGAAATCGAGGCCTTCGAACAGGGCCGCACCTGTCAGCGCCAGCCCATAGATGAGTGCCCCGAATACCACCATGGTGATGGCCATGTGCAGCCCGGTGACCGCCCATACCTGCGGACGTGCGAACGTTTTTAGGTTGAGCTTGAGGCCGACAACGAACAACAGCAAGGTGATACCGAGTTCCGACAGCGCCTCGAGCATGGCCCCGCTCGTGACTCCGAACAGGTTGAGCACGAATCCGGCGACGAGGAAACCGACCAGTGGCGGCAGGCCCACAGCCCTCGACAGCAAGCCCAGTACGAACGCAAGGGCGAGCCAGGTCACATCCCCCAGGGCGGTGGCAATGGTGTCAAAACTCATGAAGCAATGGCCGGTAGTCGCGCAATTCGAATGACAGATGGATGGTGCTACTATGCCATGGATAGATCACCTGACGTACCTTCTGATCGAGATGAAAAGCATTCCACTACTGCATTTAGTTTTTTCCTGCTTTGCCTTCAGGTGTATGCCGCTTCCGCCGACTCTTCGGTGAACGAAATTTATATTGGAGTATGTATGAGAATCTGTATTGTATTTGCGCTTAGCGCCGGGCTTGTTGCCTGTGGCGGGAGTCCAGCTCCTTCGGCGGAAAGTCGGGCAATCGAGGAGTACACACGAATCGCCTCGAATTCCACCCACATACTCATTACGGACTGGATTCACTGGAGACCCGGCAGCACAGAACCTGAACGCGTTTCCGTGGATTGCAGGGGCGAGTACTGCGAGACGGGCGACTCTCGAACCCAGTTTGCAAACAGGGTCGTCGACGTGGACCCTGAGCAAATCACGATACTTCCGGATACCAACGGAATCAGCACGGGCATCGAGAATTTTGTGGGATTCGGTATTGAAGCGCATAACTTTGTCGGCTGGATGGAGCACAGTCTCTTTGTCTCAACATCACGCACGTTCACAGGCGAGTCGCACCCTGACAAGGGGTCGATCCGTGTGTTTGCCACGGTAAGCGGGAATGCACCGCTGACCAATCCTGAGGTGGAAGCGACCTGGACCGGCTTTGTATCGGCAAGGGATGACACTGCAGGCACTACTCGTGACTCGTATGTGACTGGGGATGCCCGTATCTCCGTCAGGATCGGTGAGCAGGTAATGGCGGATGTACACCTGACCGACATGGTCAATGCCACCACAGGCCAGCAACACGGCGATCTGGTCTATGAGGACATGTCCGTGATTGGCGGTCAGTTCGGTCGCTATCATGCTGACAATCATCGGCTGTCGGGCGTGTTCTACGGTCCCAACCATGAGGAAGTAGGAGGGATATTCGAACACCCCCAGGGGCTGTTGGGGGCATATGGCGGCGATAAAGATTGAACAAGGCATGGAAATCATTAAGCAGAAAGGCGGGCCTGTGACCAGGAGTCAAAAATACGGGAAAAGGCAAGCTTTGCTGTATCCAAATATCCGGAAAAGCGCTTCAGTATTGCTTTCGGCTTTTATCCTGCTTTGCTTCCAGGTGAGCGCTGCTTCCCCCGGCACCTCAACCGAGGATTTTTACATCAAAATGGGTGCGGGCATTCATTGGCTTGACCTGCCGGAGTCCAGCCCGTTCATCCGGACCAACGGGCGCGAAGAGGTCCTCGGGTTTCTGGACCACTATGATGGCAAAGACGATGGCGCGTTGATTAGCCTTACCTTGGGTAAGGCACACGGTCACCGGTTCACCGAGCTGCACGGTTTTTTCACCTCGTATGCTTCCAGGCACACCCGTGAATACGATTCTGACCCTGGCCCATGGGCGGAGGTTCGCGCCCGGTTCCAGGACCAGCACTGTCCGCCAGGTGCAGTACTCGGGGAGTGCCTCACTTCGCAGACCCAGCACCATCTGCTCGATCTGATCGGGGATGATCCTCATGTTCGCACGGTCGGCTGGGTCGGAAGGATCGATGGCAGAGCCCTGCCGTTCGGCTCGGCCATCTTTGCCTGGGGCGATCCCATCCGCATCCGCACCAAACGGGAAGTGGATTTTTACGGTCTGGACTGGGTCACCGGCAAGCGGGCAGAACCGGCAGGCCAATCCGGTGCCTCGACGTACTTCGGGCCCAGCTACAAGAGATTAAGTCAGGACATCAGGACATTCGCCTATGAGTCCAACCGCGCGCCCACAGTCAACAATCTCACCCTCAGTGAAGACCTGGATGCTTCCTACTTGGGTGGCGTGATCGGCACGCGCCGGGATTTCCCACTTCGGCCGGACTGGAGCTTCACCGTGGATGGCACACTCGGACTCTACTACCTGGATGCGGACTACCATGGGAAACAGCGCACATTCATATCGTCGGGCATGTTCGCGATAGACGAAGTCACCAATCACCGCACCAGTGACAGGCGATGGGCCGCCACTCTCGGCCTGCAGACCTCGTTGAATGTCTCGTTTACCGAAAACATGACCTTCCGGGTCGGTGCAGGCATCGAGTACCTGTCGGATGTCCCGACCATGCGTTATGCAAGGCGGGGGGAGAGTCTTGGTCCCGGGGATTCCCATTCGCCTGCACGCATCGGGTACTCGGATGCATTCGGCTATTCTGGCTCGGTTTTCCTGGAATTCAGACCTTCAAAATGAATGATCTCGAAAAGCAGCGCTGGAGCCTGTATCCGTACCGCCTGCAGGTTCCCGGGTTTTGACGCATTGCCCCCCAAAGGCCATAATGCCGGGGCTGACCACTACTAACTAATCACAACCCTCGAGTCGGCACAAGACACAGAAGAATAACGATACAAGCAGGGAGCCCGCGCGTGATGAAATCAAACGCATTGCCCACCCCGGCATCGATAATGCTGGGATTCGGCCTATTGGTACTGGCCGCCATCTTTTCCACCCTACAAACCGCCTCGGCGCAGATGCACGAAGCCTGTCCCCAGACACGCGGGGTGACCCCGATTCCGGCCCCGCAAGTGACCGCACAGCAGGTGGAGGCTGGCACTGCCGGCCTGATGGACTTCACGCGGGAGGCAAGCGAGCAGTTCAAGCTCGTGTCCCAGCAAAGCATCCCGCAAGCCTACTACTTCGCATGCCTGATTCGACAGGACGGAGGTCCCTGGCAATCCGGTTCCACCTATCTGGTGCAACTGACGCTCGACGGGCGGGTGTTCGTGCACAGCCGGGACATGACAATGTCGGGCAGGCTACTCAACCCGGTGATTCTTGCAGAAATCCTGACTTCACTGGGTGTCTCGCAAGCCGACGTGGCGGCACTACGCAATCCTGCCACTGCAAGGACGGCCATCCAGTCGATCACGACTACATTGAACGGTGAACCGCATGCCGCGTTTGATGCGACCGCTCCGGTCGGCCAGCGACCGGGCATCCCGGGGGCCAAGGGCTATGCCAGCGTCTACAAGACTGCACGCCGCCCGGACCCGATCATCCTGCTGGCAGGATTCGACATGCGCCGGGCGCACACGGCCCAGGAGCAGATCGATTACGGCGACCCGGCCGTGACGGCCGCCGACGTGGTGGACCGCGAAAGCCTGAAGGCATTTGTTTACGAGGCGGCCACGTATTTTGGTGAAATGCGCAGGGCCGAAGGCCGGGTGGGTATCTCCAAGGCCAAGATCGCCATGCGCGACCGAACGGACCCTGGCGACACGACTCCGTGTACCTCTACGTGCTGGATCTCACGACCAACATCATCTTGATCCACGGCGCATTCCCGGACGATCACGAGCTACGCCCGCTGGTTCCGACCGTACGCGATGTGGTCACCGGCGAGCTCGTCCTGCCGCAGGTGCTTGCGGCGGCAGCCAGCAGCCCGGAAGGCGGCTTCGTGGAGTACTACTTCGATAACCCCGCGGATGCCAGCGACAGTGCGGACATCCCCAAGGTGGGCTATGCCCGCGAGTTCGAGTTCCAGCCGACGGGCATGGGTCCGCCAAGCCGGATCGTGATCGGCTCGGGGTTCTACCTGAGCGACCCCGGGGTCGTGGCGGCACGCCAGAACCTCGCCATCGAGGACGTGCTGCCGCAGGTCATGCGGGCGATGACGGCGAGCACCGTGGATGCGGTGTCCAGTCGCATCGAGCAGGCCACCTCAGACGCTCCGCCGGCACAAAGCTACAGCCTCGCCGGGGCCTCCTCGCTCTACGATGCCCTGATGAACAACGGAAGATCCCTGGGTGCAGGCAATTTCAACCCGACCCGCATGCTGGCGAACTCGTCTTTCGTGCTGCCGCTGGCAGGAGCGGACGGGGGCGCCAGCCAGTCCACGTTGTGGGGCACCGGAGGGTACCGCGACTTCGATGGCGGTGACAGCGATTCGCTTCGCTACGATGGCGATGTGATCAGCGCCAACCTCGGCTGGGATACCCGTCTCAGTTCAGACCTGCTCGCCGGGGTCTCGCTGCAATGGGCCCAGGGTTCGGTGGATTACACGGACTCCAGCAACGTCGATGGCAAGTCCAAAACCACCCTGACGAGCATCAACCCCTACGTCGGCTGGCAGGGTGCAGGAAACCTGACCATGTGGGCCACGGCCGGCTACGGCTGGGGAGAGATCGAGGTCAACGACTCGGCAGTAGACGAGGAGGACAGTGACCTGACCCAGCAGATGGTGGCGGCCGGGGTCAGTGGACCTCTGATGACCAGCGCAGACGGCAGCATGAGCCTTCGCCTGAAGGCCGAGACCGCATTCACCTGGGCCGATGTCGACGGCTCCGGGACGCTTGAGAGCATGGATCTCAATGCCAACCGCCAGCGCCTGCTTATCGAGGGCAGCCATGTCAAACAGCTGGCCTCGGGGGCGACCTTCACGCCCGCACTCGAACTTGGCGTGCGCCATGACGGCGGCGACGGCGATACCGGCTCGAGCATTGAGACCGGCGCCTCCATGCGGTACTTCAATCCGGAGTCCGGGCTGACCGTGGAAGGCCGCGCCCATACCCTGCTCAACCACAGTGACGATTACGACGAGTGGGGTCTCAGCGGACTGGTACGGCTTGATCCCGGTGCCTCGGGGCTGGGACTGGCCCTCAGCATCCGCCCGGTCATTGGTCCAACAGCCACCGGTGCCCAGCAACTGTGGGAGTCCAACGTGGCCGAAGCACTGGAGTCGTCGACCCGCTCGGCGAGGGAATACCTGAATACGCGCATCGCCTACGGCATGGTGGCCGACGGATGGAGCGGCATGCAGGGCGTGCTCACCCCCTATACCGACCTGTCAGTGGACGGCGATGGGGGCAGGCGCCTGAGTCTTGGTGGAAGCTTTGATATCGGCACCGCACTGAGGATGAGCTTGGAGGGCGTACACGACCGCCCGGTGATCGGTGCCGTCAGCCACAGCATCATGCTGCAAGGCACCCTGAACTGGTAGATACCCAGAGGGAGCCAGGCTTTTTGACAGGATCCGGCATGCGGTGAATCGCCGCGGCCGGACCGGTGCCCGAAACCGGGGCTTGGCATTCAATGCTTCGATGTGCAGTCCGGCCACGTTGGGGCACGCATCAATGAAGTCTCGCCCCTGGCCTTTTTCCGTTCCACGGTCGGCACGATCGTCTGGCGGTGCCCGTAGGGCTTCCAGGCCGGTGCGATCACGTTCGGCATGTCCGAACGGTGCAGCAGGCTCGCGCGCATCAGGGTGAACTCCCCGTAGTGGTCATTGATCGCATCCATGACCCGGTTCAGCCGACCCGGCGGGTCCGTCTCCTCCGTAAATAGTTCCTGCTGGCCCTTCGCCGGGCGCGGGTCCAGGGCGGATACCTGCACCTGGAACACCCCTTCGCCCTGCCAGTAGTCGCACAGCATCTGCTTGCACAGCTCGATGATCGCCCGGCTGTCGTTGGTCGCCAGCCTCGTCCTGAAGTGATGGCTGCCGATCCAACCATCCCGGGTGCGAAGCCCGACCAGGTACCGCTGTGCCACCAGGGCGTGCTGGCGCATTCGCGCACCCAGCTTCTCGGCCATGTGCACGAGGTACATGCGGATGACATCGCGCTCGGTGGTGTCGGGCGGCATGATCTTGCCGTGCCCCAGGCTCTTGGGGGCGGCGATTCGGGTCTCTACCGGGGCAGAGTCCTCGCCGCGGCACATCTGCCAGATGCGCCGGCCCGGGTTGCCGAAACGCTTGCCCAGCACGCTGATCGGCAATCTCGCCACTTCTCCGCAGGTCAGTGCCCCGCGCTGCGCCAAAAACGAGGCGATGCCCCGGTTGATCCCGCAGAGCTCGGTGACCGGTACATCCTTGAGGCGTGCGCGGGCTTCCCAGGGTGGGATGATGGCCAGGCCGTTTGGTTTTTTTCGCTTGGCGACATACTTGGCAGTGGTCTTGTCGCCGCTGATACCCACGGTGCAGCCCAGCCCCGAGACCGCGTGTACGAGTTCCTTGATCATCTGTCCCATGACCTCGGGAGACCTGTTCCAGTACCCCTGGCAGCGGGTGAGATCGAGGAATGCTTCATCGACAGAAAAAACCTCGACGTCCGGGGTGATGTTTTGCAGGGCGACCATGATGTCGGTGGAGACCTCGGCATAGCGCTCGGGGTGTGCCGGGACCCGGATGATCTCCGGGCACAGGGTCCTGGCCTTTTTCAGTCGCGTGCCGATGCCAATGCCATAGGCCCTGGCCTCATACGAGCAGGTGATAAGGCAGGTACCGGTCAGGCCATTGGTGATACCGATCGGGCGGCTCCGGTATTCGGGATGATCGCGCTGCTCGATGGAGGCGAAAAAGGCATCCATGTCGACGAAGGCGATCAGGCGGGGCCAGGGTTTGGGGGTGTCCGGCATGGGACCATTCATGCCGGGACCCCGGACTGGAATCAAGAATAAAGCGAACCCCGGGTTGTTTCGGTTTTTCGGGTCAGGCTAGGCATGTGCTTGCGGAGGCTTGATCAGTGATTCCGCCGGTATGCCTAGTTCATGATGCAACTTCCAAATCATCTTGAGCGTGAGGGAACGCTTGCGGTTCAGGATTTCGTACACCCGGTTACTTTTGCCAATCATCGGCTCAAGATCCTTGACCGTAAGACCTTTTCTTTCCATCTCGAATTTGATGGCTTCCACAGGGTCCGGCATCTCCAGCGGGTAGTGTTTGCTTTCGTAGGCTTCGACGAGTGTAGCCAGGATATCCAGTCTTTCCCCATCCGGCGAATCCGGAGTGGCCAGCATCAGCTTCTCAATCTCCTTGAGTGCCCTGCGGTAATCGGCATCGGTTTTAATGGGCTTGATATTCACGGCTTTTATCTCCAGCATCAAATCGTCTGCGCGTCAATTTTGTCATACTCGTCATGAGTGCCTATGAAGCGGATATAAACCACCTGATAGGCGTAGTTGATCCATACGACCAACCGGTACTTGTTGCCGGCAATGTTAAAAACGACCCTGCCATCCTTCAGGATACTGGCATTTCCAAAATCCCGTTTTACATCTACAGGGGTTTTCCAGTCTGCTTTCAGTGCATACCGGTACCAGGCCAGTACAGGGTCGGTTGCATCTGAATGCTGGGGGTTTTTCCCCCAAAATGCCTTGAGTGCTGACAAAGCAATTATTCTCATGCCCAAGTATAGTCCCAATATGGGACTAACACAAGCCGCATTCAGAGTCCTTTGCTTTGGTGTGAATCCGGGTGCAGGTCGCGCACCCAAGTCTGCGGAGGGATTCATCTGACTGCGGGAGTGTGCAACTAAATACCCGATCACCTGTCCAAACATTCATTGGCCACTGAAGCAGTGTCGTGTCCAACATATCCCCATAACCAAGGAGACCAGCCTCATGAAAAAACAAACCATACTTCGATCCACCATCGCGGGAATCTTTGCCATCGGCGCAGGCCTTGCCGCCAGCAATGCCCTGGCTGGTGTCCCGGATGCACCGAAAAACTGGGAAAAATGTGCGGGGGTTGCCAAGGCCGGCATGAACGATTGCGGCTCCTTCGATGGCAAGCACAAGTGTGCAGGACAGGCCACCGAGGACAACTCCGAGCATGAGTGGGTCTATCTGCCGGAAGGCACCTGCGCCAAGATCGGTGGCCTGGTCAAGGCTGTCAAACCCGCCAAGTAAGCTAGGCCCACCGGGGTGGGATGCAATCCGCCACAGGATCCGGCAAAGCCCTGCACTCCAAGGACCGGAGTGGGGCTTCGCTCCCCGCATGTCAGGGAAATCATTGAAACCCGCCCCAACCTCGATTTCTTCGAGTTGCTGACCGACAACCACCTGTGCGACGGAGGCTATACCCGGCAGCAAGCCTATCTCATCCGAGAGCATTATCCGGTCAGCCTGCATTGCGTCGGCATGTCCTTGGGCGGCACCGACCCCCTCGATTTCACCTACCTGGACAAGATCAAGACCCTTGCCAGGGAACTCGAACCCATGCATATCTCCGATCACCTGTGCTGGACCTCGTATCAATCCCACCATGCCCACGACCTGCTGCCCCTGCCCTATACCGAGGAGGCGGTGCATCACGTCAGCCGGCGCATCCGCGACATCCAGGACTATCTTGGGACCGCCCTGGTGGTGGAGAACGTCTCAAGCTACCTGGAGTTTGCCGCCTCCGAACTGAATGAGTGGGAATTCCTGACAGCCGTGGCAGAAGAGTCCGGCAGCCAAATCCTGCTGGATCTGAACAACATCCATGTAGGCCACTACAACAACGGCACCGATGCCGTAGAGTACATTGAGAATATTCCGCTCGATCGGGTAGCCGAAATTCATCTTGCAGGGTTCGAGCACAAGGGCGAGTACCTGCTCGATGCCCACAACAACCGGGTGTCCGATCCCGTCTGGGAACTGTACCGGCAGATCACGAAAAAAACCGTGTCCATCCCGACACTAATCGAATGGGACAACGACCTGCCACCGTTTGCGACACTGCTGTGTGAGGCCAACAAGGCAAGAGAGAGCCAGTCGCAGGCAACAAATGCTCGAAACTGAACCCCATGCCTGAACTGCAAGCCACCCAGCGCAAGTTCTGGTCCAGCATCAAGCATCGCAAGGCGGATGCTGCGGCCATTGAGCTAGTGCGTGAGGGCGGGAAGATCTCCCGGGAGAGGCGCATGGACATCTACCGCACCACGATGCGCGAAGCCCATGTGCGGGCCCTGGCAACCACCTACGCGTGCTGTGAGAAGATCCTCGGGGAACGCTATTTCAGGCAACTGGCCACCGAGTTCTATTATGGGAACCCTGCAACGCACCAAGATTTAAACCGCTACGGGCAAGCCTTCCCCGACTTTATGCGGGAATTCATTGAGCATCATGCAGAGCTGGCCGAGTACCCCTACCTGGCCGACCTGGCACGACTGGAATGGTTGTACGAGCAGGCCTATTACACCCGGGAAGATGCGGCATTTGATTTCCGGGCGCTGGCAATGCTCGATGAGGACGATTACCGCAAGCTGCACTTTGTGCTGGGCGCATCGGTTGCGACACTGAAGTCCGACTATCCAGTCTACGAATTGTGGAGGGCTCACCAGGGGCAAGGTGGAACCAAGGAAGTTACAGCCATCGATGAACCCCAGTACCTGTGTGTCGCAAGGGAAGAATTCAAGCCACGCATCCACAGGATCGATCATGCCTTCCAGTGGGTGATGAACAAGATTGATCAGGGTTGTGCGTTTGGGGAACTTGAGACACTTGTCGAACAGGAATCGATGAGGATTTCCCTGCAGGCCATCATTCCCGAGTTGATCGCAAGGAAGTGGATTTGCGGATACCAGGTAGCCAGCGTTGCTGCAAGCAAATGAGTCATGGCGAACTTGGGATATGTCCCCTGCGTGCTCGCAAGCTTTCTGGGAGGAGTCGATTTTGACCGGTTATTTTGGGCTTGATAAAATGAAGGCGGCCTGTATTGATTGAGTTCCTCAAGGGTCATCTAATGTCAAAGCGCTCAAAAACACCCACATCTAGAAGCCAGCACTCTCTTCGCCCTATTGAGAGGAAAAGTTCTACCTCGAAGAGAGGTAGCTCTACAGGTCGGTTTGTCTTGTCACAGAAGTCCAACACTAGAGGTCGGGATGCCTCACCGAAGACAGTGACCCGGACTTCCGAGCGAATCATCAAGGAAACTTCCATAAAGCGAAGAAAAGCTATGCGGGTGTTAGCTAATCGCTAGGCCACATTACCGCATCACGTGGGCTGATGCTGTCCGCGGTCATGAACAAGCACTTGAGGATGGCGGCGCTCCAGGAATCGTGAGTGAGCATGCAATCCAGTCGGCGATTGCCCGCCCATACCATGGCTATCACCGGTTTATCCATCAGAAAGCGGCAGCTTTGCTTCACGGCATTGTCACCAATCACGGATTCTCGGATGGAAATAAGCGTACAGCCTTGTATCTAGTTGAGCTGCTGGCGGAGAGAAGCGGCTATACCTTTGTCGAAGACGATATAGTCATAGCAGATACTATAACGAGCGTTGCCCAAGGAAAGATTGGGTATGATGAACTTGCAGATTGGTTCAAACAACGGCTTGTACGTGTCGCCACGTAGCCATTTGTCGTGGTGCCTCTTTTGGGCTCAACTCTAGTTACAGGCTGAGCTGCAGTGCCTAGCCCAAGGGCGTGGTTATGGCTTGAGACACTGCAACTTTAAGTTCCTTGAAACTGATCGGTGAGGCATACTTTTCAACTCCACCTAATGCAATTCTCTTTTGATCTCCAAGATGCTCGTCCAACACTGCAGTTGACAGCACATAGAACTTCCATTGATCGAGGTTCATCGGGCTGATCGTCAACTTGTCTTTATGGGCTAGTAACGCGAATACATAGACGTCTGCCTGTCGCTTGTATTCGTCATCAAACTCTCCGGTTTCGTAATCCCATGCATACGAAGGTGAAATATCAAAGCTGATGGAGGAAAAGCCGGATTGTCCCCAGCTCTGCACATAACTCGAGGACTTGACCTCGACCTTGGTCTTGACCTTGTCAGGTCCAGGTACGGCAAGATCATAAGGAGCCCAGAAATCACGAGTCTTATCAACAGGCACGTCAAGTGCCCGGGCTACAATGTACTCGGCCAAGACACCGCGGGTAGCATTGTTGACCAAGTCGGACATCGACCACTGCCAGAAGTCCAAAAGATCGAAATCAAGGTCAGAGCCGTCCTTACGAAAACACTCTTCTCCTGATTTTCTTTCGATATCCAGTGCAGGTAACGTTATTTCCATTCATTCTCCTCACAGGGTGTCAGGTACCTGCATCAGGACTGGGAGGAAGACCAACGTCCTTGGCAATGGATTTCACATGCAGGTCTCTTTGCGGGTACGGAATCTGCACGCCATGCTCATGGAAAAGATCCCACACGCCAAGCAGGACTTCGTTTTTCACGTTCGCACAGCCGTTCATCGGGTCCTTGATCCAGATGCGAATCTCAAGATCCACGGAACTGTCCCCGAAGCCTGTCACCAGACAGGTCGGCACGGGAGAGCCCAGCACCCGCTTCACGCGGTTCGCCGCGCGCTTGCACAGCTCGATGGCCAGCGCCACGTCCGACTCGTAGTGAACCCCGAGCGGTACAGCCCGCGCGCGTCCAGCGCGATCAAAAAGCGCTGCTGGTAGTAGCCGTCGGGGCGGCCCCGCTTGATGCGCTGGAACAGGCCCGCGAGCACCACGACGCTCGCGACCACGCCGATGGCGGCGATGCCAAAGCCCATGGTGATCGCGCCCGCAAGCGCGCACAGCACAAGGCTTGCCGGCAGCCACGCCAGCGCGCTCATCCCGGCGATGATGGCGAGCTCGAACGACGAGCAGCCCTTGAAGACGAGCGGTTCGCAGTTGAGCCGCTCGGCGCGCAGTTCGTGATCGCCGGACATCGCCTAGATGACGCCCGCGGCCTCGCTCAGCAGGTAGCTGGCAAAGGTCAGCACGATGGCTCCGACGATGCCGAGCACGCCGACCTCGGCCCACTCGGCCTTGCCCTGGCGCGCCTCGTTGAACTTGGCGAAACCGAGGTAGGCGACCCACAGGAAACCGAGTACCGCGATGGCGAGCCCCAGCACCAGGCCGCCGTCCTTGATGTATCCCTGGATCAACCCGATCCAGTCGCCGGCGCCCGGATTGGTGCTGGGGGCGACCGGGGTGGGCAAGGCAGCCCGCAGCGGTGCGTGGGCCGTGATGAGTGCGAGCGCCAATGCGCCCACGCCCTGTTTGAACAGATTGATGATCATTTGCCTTTCTCCTGTGCGCGGCAAGACGTGTCTCACCGCAGGTAAAATCCCAGCACCATCAGGATGATGCTGGCGCGAAGCGCCGCCCAGGCGAGATCGAACAGGTCGGCCTGTCCGCCCTGCCAGGCGCGAAAGCTGCCGAGCACCACCCACGCCCCCCAGATAATGGCGAGCGTCAGCGTGACCGCGGCGATCCCCGCAAGCAGGTTTGCGGGGCTGACCCCCGATCCGGCCTGGAAGGCGGCCTGCTGTGCGCTGCTCACCGGCGGTAGTCGCCGCGCAGCGGCGCGAAGGTCCGGGGTTCGTCCGCGGCGGCCTCGAGATGGGTCTCAAGGCCGGCCCGCACGCGGGCCAGGTCCCGGCGCAGCCAGTCATAGCGAAAGCGGATGCGGACCTCGGGAATGGCAGCGGATTCGGCCTTTTGGATCAGCGGCTCGAGCGCTTGCAGCTCATGGACAATCCGGGCCAGCATCTCGGCCTCGGAGCCTGTCGGGTCCTGCGCCTGCGCGGGACCGGCATGCAACATCAGCCATGCGAACAGCAGGGGTACAAGGGAGGTCCATCGGGATGGGTGCTTGTGTTTCATGCGCGCCATGGTGAGGCATGACCGGGATGCGCGCGAGGAGAAATCGATTCAGGCAGGGGCGCGCTTTAGGCACGGCTTCGAGAAGGCGGCCGACCCAGCAGAGGTCGTGCATTCCCCCGGGAACCCGGAAGTACCGGGAGCCGCAATGCAGAGGTAAGGAAGCTTCCTGACTCTGCAGCCTGCATGCAGGTGCTTGAAGTGCCTTTCCTAGGCTGCGAGTCTGGATTGTTGATCAGTGAGCGGGTGTTCACACATGAGGAACAGGGAACACCCGCACTGAAAAAATGAGGTGCCGGACCGACATCGTTAGTTAGGCCTGCCGGTCCGGCGGGAGCTTCCGAAGAGTGTCTACTCTCTTTGGAAGGGCACCGCCCGGGAAATCATACAAACCCGGGCGATGTTCTTTGGATGGCCCGATTTACTATTTGATCGTAGCGAATGCACCTATCTGGCTCCAAAACCTCCAGCTACAATACCGTTACCGAAGTTGGCGTTGAACTCGCCGACCACGGAGCTGGGTTTCGGGATGCTGCCATCAGTGGCGGCTGCCACGCTGCCGTGGAAGGTGGCGCTGAACGTGCCCGCAGTTCCACCGCCATTTGCCGCGCCGGACGCGGTGCCGGCACTGTCATCGATAGCAC
>VXPJ01000102.1 GCA_009839635.1 Pseudomonadota bacterium | reverse complement strand
GTAGATTACATGACTGATTTTGTCACTTCAGCTTATTTTTGTTTCATACGAAAAATCATCAACCATAATTGCAGATTGAGTAGCAATGTGCGCCTTCTCCATCAAATCTGCTTCTTCCTCTGAAATCACGCCTTGGGCAACTGCTTCCTCTAACCAGCTGTGTGCTATACCCAGTTTAGGTTGAATAATTCGAGCTTTTTTCAGTTTACGCTCTACACCCTTTGCAGCGACTACTGCATCAAACGCATGCTGCACCCGCCCTATGGCATCTCGTGGGTCCGTACATTTAAATATACCGTCTGTGAGCCTGTCCCGAACAGTTGAAGGTTCGATAAGAATTTTTGCTACGAGATGACCAATCGAGTCATCCGGGTAACGCAAGCTTTTGCCTGTTGGAAAAACGATAACCCGGAGTAACTGGCCCATGAAAGGTGAGGGAAAATTGCGCAAAATTTGATCTAGCGCATCCTGCGCCCTGTAAAGGCAATATCTGGCACTCCACTCCAAAAGTGGATAATCCGCTGCGGGTCGGCCTGTATCCTGATAATACTTCAGCACTGCAGAGCAAAGATACATATGGCCGAGGGCATCTGCGAAACGGCCTGACAGCTTCTCTTTTCGCTTGAGCTTTCCTCCCAGGAACAACATGGCTAAATCAGATGCAAATGCATAACTTGCACTCATCCTGGCCAAACACCTGAAATATCTGCTTGCAGGCCCTCGCTCCGGACTCGGTGCCAGCCAGCTTCGAGTTAACCCATACAGGAATGATCTTGCCCCGTTTCGAACCGTGTATCCAAGATGCTTGAACAAAGCCTGATCAAACTCTTTCAACCCTGCCTCCCGGTCAGAATTGGATGCTGCATTCATTTCAGCAACCAAATACGGATGGCAACGCATCGCACCTTGACCAAAAATAATCAGGCTACGGACTAGTATGTTGGCACCTTCAACAGTGATGCTGATTGGCATGGACTGGTACATGCGGCCAAGATAGTTGCTTGGTCCCAGGCAGATTCCACGCCCTCCATGCACATCCATTGCATCATTGACCACCTGGCGCATTCCTTCCGTATTGTGATACTTGAGTATAGCCGTAGCCACAGAGGGCCTTTCACCATGGTCAATTGCTGAAGCAGTGAGCCTGCGCCCAGCTTCCATCATGTAAGTCAAACCCCCAATCCTGCATAAGGCCTCTTCAACTCCTTCAAATTTTCCAATGGGAATTCCGAACTGGTTGCGGATCCTGGCATATGCACCGGTCATGTAGCTGGAAAACTTTCCCGCACCCGCGCCTAATGCAGGCAATGAGATTCCACGCCCCACAGAAAGGCATTCCACAAGCATGCGCCAACCCTTACCGATTTGTTTTTGCCCACCTATGACCCAGTCAAGCGGAATAAACACATCCTCACCCCAGTTTGGTCCATTCTGAATGGATGAATTGAGAGGGTTGTGCCGAGTGCCGATGCTGATTCCCGAAAGGTTCGTAGGTATCAGTGCACAGGTAATGCCAAGGTCTTCATGGTCACCTAGCAAGTGTTCAGGATCATAAACTTTGAATGCTAAGCCGAGTACGGTCGCAACTGGCCCCAAAGTTATATAGCGTTTTGCCCAGTTCAGACGTAAACCCAAAACCTCTTCCCCTTCATGCTGTCCTTTGCAGACCACACCTGTATCGGATATGGCGCTTGCGTCCGAACCAGCATGAGGACTAGTTAAGGCAAAACAGGGAATTTCATCTCCTACGGCGAGACGAGGCAGGTAATAATCTTTTTGCTCATCTGTTCCATAATGCAACAGGAGCTCTGCAGGTCCCAACGAGTTCGGTACCATTACTGTAACGGCTGCACTGCTGCTACGGGAGGAAATTTTCATCACTACTGACGAATGAGCGACTGCGGAAAACTCCAAGCCACCGTATTTTTTCGGAATGATCATTCCAAAAAACTTGTTCTTCTTGAGATATTCCCAAGATTTATCTGACAAGTCATTGAGATCGTTAGTAATCTCCCAGTCATCAATCATCTGGCAAAATTCTTCGACTGGTCCGTCCAAAAATGCCTGTTCTTCTGGGGAAAGCTCAGATGTCTTATGAACAAGAAGCTTGTGCCAGTCCGGGTTTCCCCGAAATAACTCTGCTTCCCACCAAGTAGTACCCGCCTCGACTGCCTCGCGCTCGGTATCTGACATCGGCGGTAATACCCTTCGGATATAAGCAAGCATTGGCTTGCTCAAAATTCTGACGCGCAGCTCTTGTGCATTGAGCAATGCAAGAAGAACATACAAAGCCCAAATAAAAATCCCGAAAATTACTGATAAACAGCCTGTCAGTGTTAGAACCAATAGGCCACTGCCTACGACCAAAGTCCATATGAGATATGACCACCCGGCCTTAGCAAGTCCGAAGATCAAGCTGCCTACGGCTAACACCCAAATTATAAGGGTCATCAGTAACTCCTTGAACCGTGTCCTAACTTAGCTCACATGAATTGACAATATTGTAATGCAATTGGCCGCGACAGTTCTCCTGCCTAGTCGAACCGTCACCCGTTGAGAACCCTCCAACATCAATACAGCAAGGCTATGCAAAATGCAGACAACCACTACCGATTAACTTGAACGCTCTATAATGGGGCATTGAACGGGCATTCACTGAAAAGAGATTTCGTACCCAGCAACTCGTAATTATAATAGGCAGAAGAATAGCCGAGGGATATTTGATGGTAATAACAGACCCAAACCACGGTTCCAGCTGCATGGATGACTTTGATCCAGCATCACTGGATGCCGAACAAGCCC
>VXPJ01000056.1 GCA_009839635.1 Pseudomonadota bacterium | reverse complement strand
CACTCCCTGAAGCAGTACCAGAGTGCGCACTTCCTGTGCACGGCGTTCCCCGAGTGCAAGGTTGTATTCGCGGGTACCGCGTTCATCGGCGTGCCCTTCCAGCCGGGCCTGCATTCTCGGATTATCCTCCAGGGTTTTGGCCATACGGATGATCAGCGGCAAAAACTCATCACGGATTTCGCTGCTGTTGTAATCGAAATAGATGGTGTTGTCCCGGTACGCCGATGCCGTGGTGGTTCCGGCCTTTCCTTCTTCATCCAAGATGTCGATGGCCAGGTTGCCGTCGCTGCCAAGGCCCGTCGCATCCGCGCCACCCGCACCCTCCGTGCTGCCTGCCTGACCCGCGCCATCTGCACCTTCAAGCAGTTGCTGCGTGGGACCCGTCGCGCAGGCTCCAAGCGTCACGAGCACACCCGCCATGAGAACGTTCAGCAATCGTTGCTTTACCATAATTCCGTTTTCCTCTTGTATAAACTTGCCGTCAATTGCGAAAGGGTGACCAGGTCGGTGCACGTACGTCACTTCCAGCCTTGCGCAATTTACGTTTTGCCCTGCCATTCGCGCTCACCGCAGCCAGTACCCCACCATCCCGTTCCGAGGCCGCATAGACAATCATCTTTCCATTCGGGGCATAGCTGGGCCCTTCATCCAGATGACCCTTGGTCAGGATGCGCATGGCTCCGCTTCCCAGATCCATGACTGCAATACGAAACCCAGCGCCATTGTTATGGACAAAGGCAAGCTGGCGTCCGTCCGGCGAGACATCAGGCGCTGCGTTGTACGCTCCTTCAAAGGTAACACGTTTTGGCTTGCCGCCCCGAACGGATACCCGGTATACCTGGGTCTCATTGCTGCGATCGGACGTAAATAATAACGCTTTACTGTCGGGCATCCAACAGGCTTCAGTGTCGATGCTCGAATCCCGGGTAAGGCGTTTGAGCCTCCGGGTGCGGGTGTCCAAGAGATAGATATCCGCACTGCCGTCTATGGACAGAGTGAGTGCCAGATACCTGCCATCCGGTGACCATGCCGGTGCACTGTTGATGCCAGACTGCGCGGAAACCATGAACCGCCTGCCCTCTTTCACATCCTGCACGTAGATTGCCGAATTTCCCCCCTCAAACGACACGTAGGCCAAACGTGTACCATCCGGTGACCACGCGGGTGACATCAGCTGTTTGCTGGACGAAAAAATGGTCCTGGCGTTATGGCCGTCGGCATCGGCGATCTGCAACTCGTATTTTTTGTTCGGGGCACTCCCGCTGGTACTGATGTAGGCAATCTGCGTGCTGAAGACACCACGAATCCCGGTCAGGCTCTCAAACACGATATCGCTGATCTTGTGACCGGCCTTGCGTATGTCCTCACGGCGCACCGAGGAGATCGCGTGACCGGACAGCCTTTTCTGCCGTACCAGGTCAAACAGGCGGAATTCTATCCGGTACAGGTTATCGCCTGTCTGGATGATCTCTCCGGTCAGCAGACTTTCAACCCCAGCCTCGCGCCAGAGCGAATAGTGCAACTGCGAAGTACTGTCGATATCCTGTGGGAAGTGCTGTTTTTCAAGCACCTCGAAGAACCCGCTGCTGCGCAAGTTGCTGCGCACGATATCTTCCATCGCTTCGGGTGCGGTGTAGGTGTCCCCGGTAAACGTCGCGATGGCAATCGGCAGTGCGCTCTCGACACCCTCCGTGATCTCGATTTCCAGGACTGCATGTCCGTTTTGCACTACTCCCCACAGCACGAGCAGCGCGAAAATTTTAAAAATGCCTCTCACTATGCCCTCGGATCAAACGTGAAGCGCAACTCCTGATGAAACAACTCCGGTGTAGGAGGCTGAGGCAAGGGCGCAGCCTTCCAGACGGCATTTTCCACGGACTTGCGAAAGGCCTCGCTGCCGATGCATTCCTCGACCACCACATCCTTGATCGCCCCGCCTGCATCCTGCTGCACAAACACCTTGCACCAGGCATTGGACTGATAATCCGGTGGCCTGCGCCAGTTGCGCTCGATCTTGTTGCGGATGGCATCCTGATATTCCGCGATCAGGCGTCTCATCTGACGTGCCTTCTGCTTGCGTTGCGCATCAAGTTCGGCCGCACGCATCTCTGCCTCTTCCTTTTCCAGTCGGGCCAGCCGCTGCTTGTCGATCGCTGCCTTTTCCTGCTGGCGTCTTTTTTCCTCTGCCCGCTTTTTATCCTCGGCCGCTTTTTTCTTTTCGGCCAGCCTCCTGGCCTCGGCTTCCTTTTTCAGTCGTGCAGCTTTTCGGGCTTCCTCGGCACGTCTTTTTTTCTCGAGCGCTGCACGCTTTCTGGCCTGCTCGGCTTCCAGTGCAGCCTGCCTCGCTTTCTCGGCTTCGCGCTTCGCGCGTAGCTTTTTCTCTTCCTCTTCTTGCTTGCGGCGCTTCTCCTCGGCAAGCCGCCGCTTGCGTTCTTGCTCTGCTCGCTGCTGCGCCTCGAGCCTGCGGCGTTCGATCTCCTCAAGCTCCTTGGCATCGACCGCCTTGGCCTTGACGGTATTGATGACTACGTCCGGTACCGGCAGGATCCTGTCACTGGCCTGGTAACCAACCACAAGCAGGCCCAGGGCAGACACATGAATCACGACTGCAATCACCATGGAAAGCGGCAAATGACGATCGGGTTTTTTCACAGCCCGTCAGCGTTCGGCCTTTTCTGCGGCAGGGTCAGTAATCAGCCCGACATTCTCTGCCCCCGCATCCTGCAGCATTACCATGACGGCAACCACGCGTCCGTAATCAACATTCCTATCCCCCCGCACGTAGACCAGGTCATCCTGCTTATCAGACAACAACTCCCTAATCTGGTTTCGAAAGGATTCATCGGCAACCGGTCGCTTCGGTGAATCCGAGCGATTGACAAATATCTGTCCGAAGCGATCCACCGATACGATCAGGGGATCCTGGTTCTTCTCGATTTTTTCAAGCTGCTGGGCCGGGGCCCTGGGTAGCTCCACCTCAACGCCTTCATGGAACAGGGGGGCGGTGATCATGAAGATCACCAGCAGCACCAGGGTCACGTCCACGTACGGGACGACGTTGATCTCCGCCATGTACCTGCGTCGCCGGGGTCCTGTGGAAGCCATGATCGTGGTGCCTGCCTCAGGATTTTTCCATGTCCTTGGTAATCGCCTGGCGCTGCAGCAAGGCCGTAAACTCCTCGACGAAGTTGTCGTAGCGAAGCACCAGCCGTTCAACATCGCTGGAGTAGCGGTTGTAGGCAATGACCGCAGGGATTGCGGCAAACAGCCCCATGGCCGTGGCGATCAGCGCTTCTGCGATGCCTGGTGCCACCGCAGCCAGGGTAGCCTGCTGCACATCGCTCAAGGCACGAAATGCGTTCATGATGCCCCACACCGTCCCGAACAGGCCCACGTACGGAGCCGTGGATCCTACGGTGGCCAGGAAAGAGAGGTAATGCTCCAGTTCCTCGATCTCGCGCGACATGGCGACTTTCATGGACCGCAGGGCCGTGTCCGTGATCGCAATCGGCGAGACCCTCTGTTTCTGATGCAGGCGTACATACTCCCTGAAACCGGAAGCAAAGATATGCTCCATGCCCACCGGGTCGCCTTTCTGCTTGACGTTCTCATACAGGGTCGCAAGGTTGGAACCGGACCAGAACTGGTCTTCAAACTGGTCAGCGTGGCTGCGTGCATCCTTGATCGTTTTCCACTTGCTGACGATCATGGTCCAGGAAACAACCGAGGCGACCAGCAACAAAAGCATGACAAGCTGCACCAGAATGTTTGCTTCGATGATCAGGGCCAGAATACTGGTGTCAACACGCACTTTTGATCTCCTTAAACAAGTCCTTGGGGATGGGTTGCGGTGAAAAGCTGTCCGCGGCCAGGCACACCACGTTAACATCGGCATCGGCAAACAGGAGTGCCTCGTCGTGCTGGCCCGTGATTGTCTGCCGGATCGAAAGGCTGGCCGGCTTGATGGCAACCGGTTCAACACTCACGGCCAGTGAATCATTGAATCGTATGGGCCGCTTGTACTCGATCCGAACCGAGCGCACCGCAAACAACACGTTCCTGTCCTGCATCAGCTTGTCCTGCTCAATTCCCAGTGCGCGCAACCATTCCGTTCGCGCACGCTCCATAAATTTGAGGTAGTTGGCATAGTACACCACGCCTCCTGCATCCGTATCCTCGTAATAAACCTGAACTTGCCAGTGGTAGGGTTTCATGTACAAACGCCTGGATTCAGGCCGTACCGGACGGTGTAAAAATCACTTTTGCGCTTTTGAGAACAGATCGGGCGCTGACTGCGAGGCCGGGCCGGAACCGCCCTCGGGAGTCTTGAGGCCGAAATGCCGGTAGGCATTTTCGGTGGCGATACGCCCGCGAGGCGTGCGCATGATGAACCCCTGCAGGATCAGGTACGGCTCGATGACATCCTCGATGGTACCCCGCTCCTCACCGATGGCTGTCGCCAGGCTGTCGATGCCAACCGGCCCGCCGGCAAATTTCTCGATGATGGCGAGTAGCAGGCGCCGGTCCATGTGATCAAAGCCGTGCGTGTCCACGCTCAGCATGTCAAGCGCCGCGTTGGCATTTTCGCTGTTGATTACACCGTCGGACTTGACCTGCGCGTAATCCCGCACCCGCCTCAGCAAGCGGTTGGCAATCCTCGGGGTTCCCCGCGAACGGCTTGCGATCTGCTCTGCACCTTCGGCGTCGATCTCGACCTTCAGTATGTCCGCGGAACGATGCACGATCACGGCAAGTTCCTGCACGCTGTAGAACTCAAGTCGCTGCACGATGCCGAAACGGTCACGTAGGGGTGAAGTCAAAAGGCCCGCGCGGGTCGTCGCCCCGACCAGCGTAAACGGTGGCAAATCCAGCTTGATCGATCTTGCCGCGGGTCCTTCCCCGATCATGATGTTCAGCTGGAAATCTTCAAGCGCCGGGTAAAGCACTTCTTCGGTCACCGGGCTCAAGCGGTGGATTTCGTCAATGAACAATACGTCCTTGGGTTCCAGGTTGGTGAGGATGGCCGCCAGATCGCCCGGCTTTTCAAGGATCGGGCCAGAGGTATGCCGCAGATTCACCTGCATCTCGTTGGCCACGATACGGGACAGTGTGGTCTTGCCAAGCCCCGGGGGACCGAAGATCAGGACATGGTCGAGCGCCTGTTTGCGCTGCCTGGCCGCGGTGATGAAAATCTCCATCTGCTCGCGCACCTTGGCCTGCCCGACGTATTCGTTCAGGTACTGCGGGCGGACCATGTTCTCCATGGCCACCTCATCCTCTTCCCTGCGGGTGTCCACCAGCCGTGATGCTTCTGTCTCGTTCATTGAATTCGTGTCTCCCCGGCTGTCACGACAGTCGGGTCTTGAGGGCCAGGCGAATGAGGTCCTCGCTGTTTTGACCTTGTGTATCCAGCTCACCGACCATGCGGCGGGCATCCTTCAGGCTGTAGCCAAGCGTGACCAGTGCGGAGACGGCATCCTTGACCGCATTCCCGGGACCCTCCTCGCCCTGCCCGTCCCGGTCCGGATCCGGCTCAGCGGTGATCTGCTGGAGCCGGTCGCGCATCTCGACCACCAGACGTTCTGCCGTTTTGCGGCCCACCCCCGGCAGGCGCATCAGGGCATCGCTGTCGCCGCGATCGATGCAGCCGGCAAATGCCCTGACATCCATGCCGGAAAGTATCGCAAGGGCAATCTTCGCTCCCACACCGCTGACCTTCAGCAAGTCCCGGAACAGTGCGCGGTCCTGCAGGTGTTTGAAGGCATACAGGATCTGGGCATCTTCGCGTACCAGCAGATGGGTGTACAGCACAACGCTCTCACCCGGGTCGGGCAACTCGTAAAAGGTCGACATCGGGGCTTCCAGTTCATACCCCACGCCCTGCACATCAAGCAGGAGATACGGGGGGTGCTTTTCAATGACGTCGCCTTGCAGGCGTCCGATCATGTGTGACTCCCGGATAGTGACTTACGGCGGGTGCCGGCCTGTATGGAGGTGTGTGCATGGCACAGGGATACTGCCAGCGCATCCGCCTCATCTTCCTGCAATTTGCCGCGCAATGCGAGCAAGCGCAAAACCATGTGCTGGATCTGCTCCTTGCTTGCCGCACCATTCCCGACGATCGCCTGTTTGACATAACGTGCACTGTACTCACTGACGGGAACCTGCAGCTGCACGGCTGCACTGATGGCGGCACCGCGGGCATGGCCCAGTTTCAGCGCCGAGGCCATGTTGCGCGAGACGAACACTTCCTCGACGGCCACCTCCATGGGCCGGTATTCGGAAATGACATCGGTCAGTTCCCTGAAAATTTTCCCAAGGCGCTGGGCCATTCCCGTTTCCTCGGTGGAACCTCGCATGCGAATGCTGCCGCTGTGGACGTAGCGACTGTTGTGTCCGTCGCTTTCGATAATGCCGAACCCGGTAATGTTCAGTCCCGGGTCGATGCCCAGAATCCGGTGGGATTGTCTTGCTACCGCCATACCGCCTGTACCCGTGCTAGGCCAGGGCCTCGAACACCGCCTCCGGAATGTCGGCATTGGAATACACGTTTTGCACATCGTCGAGGGCATCCAGTGCATTCAGCAGGCGCAGCATGACCTCGCCGTCGTGATCAGAAAGGACCACCTCCGAGCTTGCACGCATCGTGACCTCTGCGTGATCGAACGCCAGAGCCGAATCCTCCAGTGCCTGCTTCGTGCCCAGAAAACCCTCCACCTGGGTGACCACTTCGAGGCCGCCGTCCTCCGTGTCGACGACATCCTCGGCACCGGAGTCCAGGGCAATTTCCATCACCTGGTCCTGATCAACACCCGATGAAAAGCGGATGACCCCGGCGGCCGAAAACAGGTAGGCAACCGAGCCCGAGGTGCCGAGGTTGCCGTTGAATTTTGAAAAAATGTGCCGGATCTCCGACACCGTGCGGTTGCGGTTATCGGTCATGCAGTCAATCAGAACCGCGGCCCCGCCAGGTCCGTAGCCCTCGTAGCGGACCTCCATGTAGGCTTCACCGTCGAGTTCGCCCGCGCCACGTTTCGTAGCACGCTCGATAGTGTCTTTGGGCATGTTGGCAGACAGGGCCTTGTCCACGGCGGAACGAAGGCGCGCATTGGCATCGGGGTCGCCACCCTCACGGGCCGCTACTGTAATCTCTCGGATTAATTTGGTGAATAATTTTCCGCGCTTGGCGTCCTGTGCTTTTTTGTGGTGCTGGATATTGGCCCATTTGCTGTGACCGGCCATTGAACCCCCTCTCCTCGATCAGTGGCAATATCTTAGCACTTCCTGATTTCAAGTGATATTTCCGGTCCGCAAAAACTCATCGACCATGGCGGCAACCGGCTTGGCCAGCAGCATCTCCGTATGGCTGTACGGAACCAGCTTGTGGACGGTGCAGAACTTCATCTTGGTTTCGGACACAGCCACAGCACCGTCGTTGGGTTGATCCAGCGGCACACCTAGCATTTGCCGGATTCCCAGACCCCGGGTGCCCGCCAATATAGCCAGAGGGCGTGTTCCATTCCAGGCCGGAACGTTGCCAAGCAGTGAACTCGAACTTGCCCCGAGCATCACATCGCGGAAGAACCGGTTCCTCGACATGTAGCGTGCAACACTGCTTCCTTTCAGGGGAGGACCCAGCATGACCACCCGACCGGGCCGCGCAGTGTCGAAGATCTGGAAATAATGCAGTAGCACGATGCCGCCCAGGCTGTGCGCAACAAAGTGAATGACATCTGCATCCAGCCGGTCGGTATACGCGCCGAGCAACTGTGCATTGAGCGGAGGCGAATACCTCAGGCTTGGATAGGAAAACCGTTTGCACTCATGGCCGAAGCTGCCCAGGTAACGGGACATCGGTTTCATCAGCCAGCCCTTCATCCAGAGCCCGTGAATGCAGACGACGATTTCGCGCATGCATGCTCCTTCTATTCCGGCACCCAGCGCAGGATCGCGGCCTGATTGGTATGTGAAGTAGCCAGTTCTGCGGCCTGCTGGCGGGGCAGCCACTGAAACTCGTCATGCTCTTTCGGGTCCAGCCGGATGTCCACTCTTTCCGGGAGCTGCAGCCGGTACACGTGCTCCTGGTTCATGACCACCCCCGGCGCATAGCGCTTGCGCCAGATCGAGTAGATCTCGAAGCTCTGCACACAGTGACAGTCGCAGACCGCCTGGTCGACGAGGCCGGTCTCCTCGCGCAATTCACGCACGGCAGCAGCACCCGGCTGCTCGCCCCACTCCAGGCTGCCGGTCACCGATTGCCAGAAATCGTTTGGATACCTGCGCCGCAGCAGCAGCACCTCACTCTGTCGTGTGTACACGATGATCAGGACCGACTCGGGACGTTTATGTTCCATGCGATGACACCCTAAAGTGCAAACAGGAAGCGACAGACCTCCGATCCATTCATTGTAATGCAAAAGGGTGCATGCCGTTAAAGCCTGTGACTGCCCCGCCTGGCATGGGCGGACATGTCCCGGCAGCCGGGAGATCAGTGCGTACCCGGGCGAAGCCGGATATGCAGTTCCTGGAGTTGCTTTTCGTCTGCCGGGGAAGGTGCATCCGTCAGCGGACAGGTCGCGTTTTGGGTTTTCGGGAACGGGATGACATCGCGAATGGACTGGCTGCCCGTCATCAGCATGACCAGGCGGTCGAGTCCGAAGGCGATTCCGCCATGCGGGGGCATCCCGCAGGTCAGCGCCCGCATCAGGAACCCGAATTTCTCCTCGGCCCGTTTCGGATCAATCTGCAATACCTCGAATATGGCTGCCTGCATCTCGGCCTTGTGGACACGCACGGAACCTCCGCCCACCTCGGTGCCATTGAGCACCATGTCGTAGGCACGCGACAGGGCCTCCTCGGGATTGCTGAGGAGCTCTTCAGGGCCGGCGCAGGTGGGTGCCGTGAACGGATGATGCAAAGCGGACCAGCCCTTGGCCTCGGCATCCCACTCGAACATCGGGAACTCGACCACCCAAAGCGGCTGCCAGCCGGGCTCGACGAGGTCAAGGTCATGGCCTACCCTGACTCGCAATGCACCCAGGGCCGCATCCACGATCTGTTTCTTGTCCGCGCCGAAAAACAGCAGATCCCCGTCACTTGCAACGGTTCGCTCCACCAGCTGGGCGATGACTTCCTCGGGCAAAAACTTCAGTATCGGCGACTGCAGGCCGGACGGGATGTCTGCGGCCCGGACACACTTGATGTAGGCCAGCCCCCCGGCCCCGTACTGGGTCACAAAATCGGTGTATTCGTCGATCTGCTTGCGTGTCAGTGCAGCGCCCCCGGGCACTTTCAATACGGCAACCCGGCCCTGCGGATCGCATGCAGGCTCACGGAAGACCTTGAACTCGACTTCGCGCATCAACTCGGTTACGTCCACCAGCTCGAGCGGTATGCGCAGATCCGGCTTGTCGCTGCCATAGCGGTGCAACGCATCCGCATAACGGATGCGCGGGAACGGCTTTTCCAGCGTGACGTCCAGGATCCCTGCAAACAGATCGCAGATCATGTCTTCCATCAGGGACAGGATGTCGTCCTCATTCATGAAGGACGTCTCGATGTCGAGCTGCGTGAATTCGGGTTGACGGTCTGCACGCAGGTCCTCGTCGCGAAAGCAGCGCACGATCTGGTAATAGCGATCGAAGCCGCTTGCCATCAGCAACTGCTTGAAGAGCTGCGGCGATTGCGGGAGTGCGAAAAATGAACCCGCCTGGGTGCGGCTGGGGACCAGGTAGTCGCGTGCACCTTCCGGTGTCGCCCGGGTGAGGATCGGTGTTTCGATATCCAGAAATCCATGGGCATCAAGGAAACTTCGCAATGCCCGGTAGACGGCTGCCTTGGTACGGATGCGCTCCTGCATGAACGGGCGGCGCAGGTCCACGTAGCGGTGGCGCAGCCGGGTTTCCTCGTGCACGTCTTCATCATCGAGCTGGAACGGTGGCGTTTGCGAGTCGTTCAACACCGTCAATGCTGAGGCCACGACCTCGATCTGCCCGGTAGGCAGGTCCGGGTTGATGGTCCCTTGCGGGCGTGCACGCACCCGTCCTGTGACATGCAGCACGAATTCGTTGCGAATCTGTTCTGCAATTTCGAATATTTCGGACTGCTCCGGGTCAAACACGACTTGCACAATGCCGTCGCGGTCACGCAGGTCCACGAAGATGATGCCGCCATGGTCACGCCTGCGGTTTACCCAGCCGCATACCGAAACGTCCTGGTCGATGAGCGACTCGGTGACCTGACCGCAGTAATGAGTTCGCATGGGGGTGTGTTAACGGTACCGGTCAGGCCTAGATGCAGCGGCCTGTCCAGGTCGCCTGAGATTCTGGGCCAACCCGAAGCGGGCTCCCTCAGGCACGGGCAACCGGGAGGTTGTCAAAAACTGCAAGCGGTGCGCTGCTCAAGATGCTCTCCCGCCCTGCTGCGAGCCCGATGTCGCAGGCTTGGCTTTTGCAGGCTGTCCGGAAGCATCCGTTTTCTTGGCGCTCGGCTTGGCAGTGCTGTCGCTTTTTTTCTGGGAATCACCCGAGGCCAGATTGCGCTTGTTGTCCGATTTGAAGTCCGTTTCATACCAGCCCGAGCCACTGAGCCTGAAGCCTGCCGCGGATACCAGCTTCCTCAGGGAAGCCTGGCTGCACTGCGGGCAATCGGTCAACACCGGATCACCTGCTTTTTGCAGGATGTCGAAACGATAGCCACAGGCATCGCATTGGTACTCGTATATCGGCATGACTACAGTATTTGAAAATCCGGATAATGTCTCATTGTCAACGGCTCACAACTGACCGTGTGCACCCGGGCGAGGTCCGGACCTGTGTGCAACCAGTCCTGCAGCTGGGCCAGGGCCGCAACTTTACCACAGGCAATCACTTCCACACTTCCATTCGCCAGGTTTTTTGCATAACCCGCGATCCCGAGCCTTCGCGCTTCATCCCGCGTGGATACGCGGAAAAATACGCCTTGCACGGTTCCCGAAACGATGCAGCGCAGACAGGCATGGTCGGGCGCATCAGTCATCACAGGCAGTACATTCCATGTCCGTTCAGCCGGCACAGTAGACGGATCGAACGCCCACTAGTACCCTATGGCGGACATAAATATAACTGGAAATGGTATGGAGAATAAAGGAGATATGGGTGATCCCAAAACTGTTATCTACTACAACCCCCGGTGCTCCAAATGCCGCATGACACTGAAGCTGCTGCAAGAGCAGGGAGAACAGCCGGAGGTCATCGAGTACCTGCAGGCAACTCCTTCGCGGTCGGAACTCAAAAACGTGCTGTCGCTGCTGGGTATAAGTGCTGCACAGTTGCTGCGTAAAAAAGAGTCCGCCTACCGTGAAGCCGCGCTCGATGATGCATCCAGCGAGGACGAAATCCTGGACGCGATGATGAAGCACCCGGTACTCATCGAGCGACCGATCGTGGTCCGTGATGGAAAGGCCGCGATTGGCCGCCCACCCGAAAACGTTCTGCAAATCCTGTAGGGGCCGGGCCGTACCTGAAGCAGCCTGCCTGCTAGATGCCAGCAAGCACCGAGCGTACGAAGGGAACCGTAATTTTTCGCTGCAGGGCCAGCGAGTATTTGTCAAGTTTATCAATAAGTTCCACGAGCTTTTGCAACTCTCTTGGATAATGCCTGAGCAGGTAGCTGCAGACTTCCGGTGAAATCTCCAGGCCGCGTGCCTCAGCATGCAGGCGGATAGCCACCCTCTTCTGCTCGTCGGTCAGGCCGGACAGGCAATACACGAGCCCGCCCGCAAGGCGCGACGCCAGGTCCGGCAAGCGGATGCCGAGGTCCGCCGGTTTGCAGGATGCAGACACCACCAAGCTCTTGTTGCCTAGCCACATGTCGTTGATGATCCGGAACAATGCACGCTCCCAGTCGGCATCGCCCAGCACGCAATCGACATCGTCAATGCACACGACATCAAGGAGTTGCAGGTCATTCAGCAGATTCGGATCCTGTGCGGCAAACTCCTTCATGGGCAAAAAGACCGCCCGCAGGTCCGCAGGGGCCAGGTGATTGCAGATCGCCTGCAGCAGGTGGGTCTTGCCGCTTTGTGCGCTGCCCCACAGAAAATACTGCCTGGGTTCTGCGAGTGCCTGCTGCAACTCCTTCAGCAGGAACACCAGCTCGTTGTCCTTGGGGCTGACGAAGGTGTCGAACGTTGCGTGCGGGCGCAGCACGATGTCCAGCGGGCGCTGGGTGGGGTGGAGCGGAGACGGGTTCACACGTGCTTTTTGATGGCGGGATAGTGGCCGGTGTCAGACCGGCTTTTCCGGATGCCGGGCTCCCCGCTTGTACCTTTCCTCCATCAGGTAATCGAGGCCGCTGGCAAACGTGGTAAAGAGGGTCAACCCGATCAGGGTCTGGATCAGTAGTATAGGAATAGCTTCTAACTGGTTGTAAATTATGGCAACTACCAGGACGATCTGGACCACGGTATTGATCTTGCTGATCCAGGTAGGCTGGATTTCCATGCGCCGCGTTGCAAAGTTGTAGGCGAGGGATCCTGCCAGGAGCGCAACATCCCTGAGAATCACGACAAACACCAGCCAGTGCGGCAGCAGGTCAAGTGCGCCCAGGGTCACGTAGGCGCCGATCAGCATGGTCTTGTCAGCAGCCGGATCCAGATAGGCCCCCAGTGCCGTCCTCCACTGGAAGCTCTTGGCGAGGTACCCATCCAGTGCATCTGATAGGCCCATCAGGACAAAAAGCCAAAGGGCATTGTTGTACTGCCCGTCGAACAGCCACCAGATGAACAGTGGAACCGCGGCCAGGCGTGCAGCCGTGATAAGATTGGGAAGGTATCTCCAGTTCGACATGATATAGCTGACCGTTTCTTGGTATATAATCCGCACGCTGTATCGTTAAATATCCACTGCTCTAATCCCGATGGTATAAGCAAGCCGATAGCGAAGCAACGAGCAATCCGGTTGGCCCTTGCACAATATCTTCAATATCCCAGTATTATAGCCGTTTAAGCACTCAATCTAATAATCATTAGACGGTATGAGTCTCACGTACAAGAAAGCCGGTGTGGACATTGATGCCGGGAAAAGGCTTGTAGACCTGATTGCACCGATGGTGCGCGACACCCAGCGCTCTGAAGTCATCTCCAACCCCGGGGGATTCGGTGGCCTTTTCGCACTGCACCAGAATGCCTACACAAACCCCGTACTGGTGGCAGGCACCGACGGCGTCGGCACGAAACTGAGCCTGGCACAGCAACTCAACGACCACTCAACCATCGGCATCGACCTCGTGGCCATGTGCGTCAATGATGTCGTTGTGCAAGGTGCGGAACCCCTTTTTTTCCTGGACTACTTTGCCACGGGCGTGCTCTCCGTCGAACAGGCCCAAGAGGTCATCGCAGGCATCGCGCTCGGTTGCACACAGGCCGGGGCCGCACTCATTGGAGGCGAGACGGCCGAGATGCCGGGAATGTATCCGCCCGGTGTCTATGACCTGGCCGGATTTTGTGTAGGTGTCGTTGAACGTGACAAGCTGATAGACGGGCGCAGGATCACCGAGGGTGACGTGGTGCTTGGCCTTGCCTCTAGTGGTATCCACTCGAACGGCTATTCCCTAGTCAACAAGATTGTTGAAACGAGCCAGACCTCACTCGATGAAAAGCTGGGAGACCAGACTCTGGGGGCACTGCTGCTGACCCCGACGGTGATCTACACCGGGCTCGTGCTGCAGCTGATCGAGGCGCTGGATGTGCGTGGCCTGTGTCATATCACTGGAGGTGGACTGGTGGAGAATGTGCCGCGTATGATCCCGGATGGCCTGCTCGCCAGGATTGATACCAAGGCGTGGAAACGTCCCGAGATATTTGACTGGATACAGCAGGCAGGTACCATCGAGGACGGGGAAATGCATCGGGTCTTCAATTGCGGGATGGGCATGCTGGTGGTGGTGCCCGAAGATCAGGCGGATGCAGGAATGACAATATGCCGACAGTCAGACCAGTCGGCAGAAATCATCGGTAAAATCATGCGCTCGGACTCTAAGGACAAAGTACGCTTGATATAACCATGCTCAATAATCAGACTCCCATCGCAGTTCTGTTCTCCGGAAACGGGACCAACATGCAATCCGTCATCAAGCATGTCGGGCAGGGGCGAATCAATGCCCAAATCGCATGTGTGATCAGTAACCGGGCAGACGCCTTTGGTCTGACACGTGCAAAAAATGCAGGGATTCCAGCCCATGTCGTAGAGCATGGCCAGTACCCGTCGCGGGCAGCGTTCGAGGCAGAACTCATCCGCATCCTCGAAAGCTATGGAGTCGAGACCATCGTACTGGCGGGTTTCATGCGCGTGTTCAGCGAGGTTTTTGTCAAGCGGTATGCAAACAGGATCTTGAACATACACCCTTCCCTGCTGCCCAAGTACCCGGGTCTTGAAACCCACCACAGGGTACTGGCTGCAAAGGATGCACAACATGGATGCAGCGTGCATTTTGTGACCGAGGAACTGGATGAGGGACCGCTGGTACTTCAGGCCAAGGTGCCGGTGTTTGAAACGGATGATGTGCATAGCCTGATCCGGCGCGTGCTGGAAAAAGAACACATGGTCTTCCCGCTCGCCATCCGCTGGTTCTGCGAAGGCAAGCTGCACTGCAATGATGGCACGGTATATTTCAACGACAAGGTCCTGGAACGGCCCCTGCAACTTACCATTGCGCACAAAACCGAGCTCGTATGAACAGGTTTTCCGTGACGCTGGCAGCATTTTCCCTGCTCGTCGGACCGGTCAATGCCGTCACGTTGACCACGCAGGAGCTTCCACCTGAATTCGAGGCGGTTTATGAGGTCAGAAAAGGAAACATTGCCGTCGGCGAAATGCAGCTGAGCCTGAAGAGGCAGGATGGCAAACTGGTGTACGAGTCCCGAACCTACCCGGTGGGGATTGCCGCTTTTTTCCTCGGCCAGCAGGTCGCCACCTACCGCACCGTACTGGAGAAGACCGAAGGCCGTTACCGGGCAATCGAGTTTGAATACGAGGTCCAGGGAGCTGACAAGGATCGCAACGAACAGTACATTTTCGACTGGAGCAACCACACGGCGCTTTCCAAGTACAAGGGTAGGACGCGCACCCTGGAAATCACACCGCACACCCTGGACAGATTCTCCGTACAGCTTCTGCTGATGCGCGAACCGGATGCCGGGATCAACCGCTACGCATGCTCGGTCGTCTCAAGGGGCCACCTGAAAGAGTACGTGTATGAACTCGAGCCCCACCAGCCCGTACAGACCCGGCTTGGCAACCTCTCCGCGCACAAGTACGTGCGGGAGAAAAACGACAGGAAAAACACCCGGTATACCGAGTGGTACGCTGAGTCCCTTCACTACATCCCGGTCAGGTCGGACAAGACCCGCAATGGGAAAACTGAAATCTCTGCCCGTATCACGGAGGTGCGCTGGCTGTAAAAGCCGCGGTACCGGTCAGCTTCCTGCAACCGTCATCTCGTCGATCAGTACCGAAGGCGTGATGATGCGGCCCCGTGCATCGACATCATTGCCGATAGCCACGATTTTCTGGAAGATCTCCTTGAGGTTGCCCGCGACCGTGACTTCCTCGACGGGATGCTGGACCTCACCGTTTTCGATCCAGTAGCCCATTGCACCACGCGAATAGTCCCCGGTCACGCCGTTCACCCCGTGGCCGATCAACTCGGTCACCAGCAGGCCGCGCTGCATGCCGGACATCAATTCATTGAGCGTCTGCTCGCCCGGCTGCAGAGTCAGGTTGTGGATACCCCCGGCATTCCCTGTCGTTTGCATTCCAAGCTTCCGGGCCGAGTAGCTGTTGAGCACATAGCCTTGCAACACCCCATCGGCAACTAGGGTGCGCGGTCGTGTAGCCACACCTTCCTGGTCAAATGCACTGCTGGCAAGACCGCCCTTGATGTGCGGGTCTTCAACGAGGGTCACCAGGTCGGAAAATACCTTTTTGTTCAGGTGGTCCAGCAAAAAAGATGCCTTGCGGTACAGCGCGCTGCCCGAGATGGCTGAAACAAAGTGAGACAGCAGTGAGCGGGCCATGCTGGCCTCAAAAATGACCGGAGTGGTCTGTGTGGCAATCTTTCTGGCGCCAAGCCGGCTGACGGTACGCTGTGCAGCTTTTTCTCCAACCTCGGTTGCGGACTGCAGCCTTGCCGGGTCGCGCGAGGTCGTATACCAGTAGTCGCGCTGCATGCCACCATCCTGCTCCGCAATGACCGCGCAGGAAAGGCTGTGCCGGGTCGAAACGTACCGGCCGATAAAACCGTGTGAATTCCCGTAGATGTGCGTGCCGCGCCCGGTGCTGACACTGGCTCCCTCCGAGTTTGAAACCTGCTCGGGTTCACGCGCCTTGTCTTCACATTCGATCGCGATCTCCACGGCCTCGTCGGGGCTCAGTGGCCATGGACGATCGAGTCCAAGGTCCGCCACTTCGGTGACGATCTGATCCGGGTCCGCCAGGCCCGCGCATTCATCCTGTTCGGTAAACTTTGCAATGTTGCGCGCCGAGGTAACCGCATCGCGGACCGCGGGAAGATCAAAATCGGTGGTGCTGGCGGTGCCTTTCCGGTGATCGACATAGACGGTGACACCAAGCCTGCGGGCATTGTGATTTTCCAGGATTTCCACCTCGCCGAGCCGGGCCGTGACGGACAGGCCGTGTTCGATGTCAATCGAGGCCTCGGCACTTGCTGCTCCCAGTTGCCTGGCCTCGTCCAGACAAAACTGCACCAGTTGTTCGAGCCGGTCTTCGTGCAGGACCAGACCCTGACCCTCCATCAACCTGCCGTCCCGCCCACAGTCAGGCCGTCAACGCGCAGCGTGGGCTGACCCACGCCCACCGGGACACTCTGGCCCTCCTTGCCGCAGGTGCCAATGCCGTCATCCAGGCGCAGATCATTTCCGATCATGCTCACTCTTGTCAGCACATCCGGGCCGTCACCGATCAGCGTGGCTCCCTTGACTGGCCGGGTGACCTTTCCCTTCTCGATCAGGTAGGCTTCCGATGCTGAGAACACGAACTTTCCGGAGGTGATGTCCACCTGCCCGCCTCCGAAATTCACGGCATAAAACCCCGAGTCCACTGAACTGAGGATTTCCTCCGGGTCATGTTCACCCGCCAGCATGTAGGTATTGGTCATGCGCGGCATGGGCAGGTGTGCGAAGGACTCCCGCCTGCCATTTCCCGTGGGTGCCGTTTTGGATAACCTGGCATTCAGCCTGTCCTGCATGAAGCCCTTGAGAATCCCGTCTTCGATGAGCATGGTACACTGCGTGGTCGTGCCTTCATCATCGATGTTCAGGGAGCCCCTGCGATTTTCCAGCGTGCCGTCATCCACCACCGTGATGCCCTTGCTTGCCACGCGCTCCCCGATACGCCCGCTGAAAACCGAGGTGCCCTTGTAGGTAAAGTCGCCCTCCAGGCCATGGCCAACCGCCTCATGCAGCAGCACGCCCGGCCATCCAGGACCCAGCACGACATCCATCGTTCCCGCCGGTGCATCCACCGCCTCGAGATTGAGCAGTGCCGTTCGCACCGCTTCCCGTACATAGGACTGCGCACGCTCTTCCTGGTTGAAGAAATCATAGCTGACACGACCGCCCCCGCCGGCACTGCCCTGTTCAAGGCGCCCCTTGTGTTCTGCGATGACGGACACGTACAGCCTCACTAGCGGGCGGATATCGGCCGCCATCTGGCCGTCACTGTTCGCGACCAGCACCATCTCGTGTACGCCGGCCAGTGACAGCATTACCTGCTTGACCCGGGGGTCCTGCTTTCGCGCCAGGCTGTCGAGGTGTCGCAACAGGTCAACCTTGTCGGATTCGCTGAAGGAGTCGAGCGGGTTTCCAGACGGGTAAAGATTGTTCCCTGTGCAGAACTTCCAGCTCTGCACCGAACCGCCCTGACCGCCCCGGGCAATCGCACGCGCCGCCTTGCAGGATTCCAGCAAGGCCGGCAGGACAATTTCATCGGAATAGGCAAAACCGCTTTTCTCGCCCTTGATGGCCCGGATGCCCACCCCCTGGCTGAGATCATGGCTCGCATCCTTGACGATCCCGTCTTCCAGCGACCAGGCTTCCGACTTGCGCAACTGGAAGTAGATATCCCCGCTGTCGGCGGCAGAGTCCAGCAGAATGGAGAAAGCCTGCGTCAGGTGGGTTTCATCCAGCCCGGACGGAGTCAGAATGGTTTCTTGTGCCAGTGCCAGTGAGTTTTCCATAGGGTTCAACCGTCCGTCATACGATATGCTCAAATTTTATTTCAGTCTTCGATGCTGGATACAGGGAAAGGTTTTTCGCCGCGACTCGAGATAATCCAGGTTCACACCGCCGACGGCGATGCCTGCACCTTGCTTGACCCGGTTCAGAATCACACCCCACGGGTCCACGATCATACTGTCACCGTACGTCGTACGGCCACTTACATGATAGCCGCCCTGTGCGGAGGCGATCACGTACATGACATTTTCGATCGCACGGGCCCGAATCAGGCTTTCCCAGTGCGCCTGCCCTGTCGCTGCAGTGAATGCTGCAGGAAATACAACCACCTGCGCACCCATATCCAGCAACTCCCTGAACAGCTCGGGAAAACGCAGATCATAGCAAACCGCGAAGCCTATTCTCCCGAAGGGTGAGTCAATGACCTGAAGCCCGGTTCTCCCGTACTCGATGGTTTCCGACTCATTGTAGCTTTCACCGGTCTCTACGAGGTTGACATCAAACAAGTGGATCTTGTCATAACGAACCACGCATTTGCCCTGGTCGTCATATACCAGACAGGCTGCAAAAATCTTGTTGGGGTCCTCGCATTCCAGCGGCACCGTACCCCCCACGAGCCAGATGTTGTGGTGCCTGGCCTGCTCGGCAAGGAAGTTCTGTATGGCCCCGTTGCCGGGCGGCTCCCGCACCTCGACCTTGTCTTCTTCCTGGACTCCCATGATGGCAAAATTTTCCGGCAACACGACCAGGCCTGCACCAGCATCGACGGCCTGGCGAATCAGGCGTCCTGCCTCGTGCAAATTGGCATCGACATTGGGCCCGGAGGCCATTTGTATGGCGGCAACTTTTCGCATCATGGTCCGTCAGTATCCTCTCAATAGTTCTCGCGATTGGCCCGGTAACCACACAGCCTGTCCATGCGGGAATTTGCCTGATTCAAGACATCGTCCTGCCGGGTGACTAGGGAGTTTCCTGAGGTGGCTCGGATTCCGCAATTTTCTGTGCTACGGGCTCGATCAGTGGATCGTCCCAGCTTCCGGTCATGTGATACTTCACTTCTACTACCTTGTCCACAACCTCGTCTACATCAATGCCGACCTTTTCGCCGATTTTCCCCAGAATGTAGATTCCCCCCACACCCACCGGCCCAAGACCGATGCCAAGCCACGGCAACCCGCCGGTGACATGCGGCGTCACGGTAATGATCTGGTCGTAATCCCTGGCCACGATCCCTGTTCTTCCGGCAATCTGCATGTCTGCAGAAGGACCATTGAACCGCAGGTTCTCGGTGGTCAGGTTTCCATCCTCGAATACCAGGGTGCCACGGATTTTATCAAACACGTAGCCTTCGGAGAAAAAGTCTGAAAAGTCGAGTGTCAGCCTCCTCGATATCTCGGCCAGATTGAACAGCCCCACCAGGCGACCTGCACCACCGGGGTCGACTGTCGTGATCTCCCCGTCCTTGAGTCTCAGTGTCGCGGTGCCCGCAAAAGATTCCAGCGAAAACTGGTCGGGCATGCCCGGCCAGCTGAGCTCTGCAGAAACGACTCCCTTGCCCTTGTCCACAGCGGTCTCTTCTCCAAAGCTCGTCAATGTATCGTGCAGATCCCGCACGGCCAGCTCAAGGGTCATGTCCGTGCTGTGAATCCCGCGCACATCCATGTCCCAGGTGCCGGCGGCCTCAAGCCGGTAACCGTCCCCTTCCGCTGCCAGTGAATCGATGATCATTCCCTGTGTAGAAGGCTCGGTTTTCAGGTTGACGTTGTTCATGAGAAGACCGTCCGACTCGAACTGCACGATCTGTATGTCCAGAGCCGGAAGATCACGGGGATTTACATCGAAAGTGAATTCCTCATCGAAGTAATCGTAACGTAGATAATCAAACCGGGCGGCAACAATGCTTTCGGCATCGAGCTCCAGCGGATATTCGAACGTTCCCTGTAGCGTCTGTGAATGGACTGTTCCAGTCCAGGATTTCACATCCTTCTGCAGGCTCAGGCCCACATCGGTCAACGTCACATCGGACAGGGAAACCGTACTTGCCCGGAGATCGACTTCACGCAGCTCAAGGGACCCTTCCATGTCTGCGGGCCCGAGCAGGTCCTGCCACTGGTTCACATCCAGCGGCCCGAAGGTCCCGGATACCCTGATACCCTCCGCGGGCAGCTCAAACCGGTCGTCGCCTACCCTGACTTCCAGTGCGCGAAGCTGCCCCGCATCCAGCAGGCCCTGTGCAAAGATCCGGTCTCCGTAGTTGAACGACAGTGTATTGCCTCTTCCGGGCAGAAACTGCGAATGCATGTTCAGGGTCATGGGCGTTCCTGCCTGCTTGCCAAACGGCTCGGGAAGCTCAAGGGCAATGTCCACCAGATCGCTCTCCATGCTGATTTCCAGCGGCTTCTCCCGCCCCGTGCCATCCGGTGGATGAAGGTCGATGGCTGCGGATACCGGGGCCTTGCCATGTACGTGCGGGGCGAGCCAGAGATCACCGGCATCCAGCCAGGCATCAAGATCCAGTTCCCCGCGAATCTGCACACGTGTAACGCCGTTCTCCAGCAAAAAGGCATTCGCATGGAATTCCGAGCCGTGTAAGCGGGCACTCAGGCCTTCGCTCTCAATGCCGACATCACTGAATTCCAATATGCCATTCAGGTCGGTAAACGCCAGGGATGCCAGGGCCACCGTCAAGTCCACGTCTTTGAACCCGATCGTGCCCGCTACGCGCGCCTCCTCATCAACCGAATCGGCCAGTGGGAGACTGAGGTTCAGGCCAAGGTCCATCGTGCCTGCCATGGAAACGTTGGCCGGTTCCTGACCGTCTTGCGGGATCAGTGAAGATTTTTGCAGCACCTCCAGGATGCTGGGGGCGGGCCCGCGGATACTTCCCTGCATAACCAGCTTCGGTTGCTGGATGTTGTCAATGGCGATATCGAAACCGCGGACCGATGCATTCGATACCTGTCCCTGATCGCCGTGGATGTCCAGCCGTTGGTTTATGACCACAAGATGCGCTCCGAGATCGTGGATTTCCGGCCACTTCTCATGGGCACCCAGCGAGATCCCCCGGATGTCCGCGCGGATTTCGAGCTGGCCTGGATGATGTCCGAAAGGAATGTTCCTGGGATCCCCTTGCAGCAAAAGCCTGACATCGCTCAGCGTACCCCCCGTCTCGCCCTGCTCAAGCCAGGATGCCAGCTCAGACCCCAGTTTCTCATCCGGCAGCCAGGCCTTGAGGGCTGCAATCTGCACCTCGGGCAAGCCGGCCTGGATGTCCACCCGGGAACTGTCCTGTCCCACGTATGCAATGCCCTGCATCTCGGCCAGTAGACCTTCGGTCTTGAGCGAGACATTTTCCAGGGCAATCACCGTGCCACGGTCCGCAAACTCCCACAGGAGCCGTCCGGTGATTGCCTGCTGCGGAAATGCGTGCTCTTTGATCTGCCGTGCATGAATCTGCACGGTCGGTGAATCGATCGAGAAGCTGCCGTGCAGGTGATCACCAGCGGCCTTACCGGACACCCGGGACAGTTCCAGCTCGTGCGCAGGCACCGACACGTTGACCTCCTGCAAAACGGTATGGTAGGCATACTTCACCAGTCGCTCGTCGTGCAACTGGAGCTGGATGCGGGTGTCGGTGAACTCCCCGTCGACCCGGGCCTGCATCAGCAAGGCCTGTAAGGGCTTTGAGAAAACGGGAAAGTGCTGCAGTGTTGCAAGCAGGTTGGCCAAATCGAAATGATCCAGCGCCACGGCCACTGCGGGTTCTGCAGCGTCGCCCCCGCAACGTATACAACGGACCTCATACTCCTCCCCCGCCCACCTGTGCCCGGCGCTTCGTATATCACTTTCGATAAAGGCCAGGTGCCAGGTGTCCTGTAATCCCTGTACCCGAAACCGTGTATCCAGTGCTGTGATTGCATGACCGTCATCCACCAGCGGGTCCGTCACGGGGCGGTATTCGAGGTCATGAAATGCCAGGCTGCCCTCAAACGACCACTCATGCTCTGACTTCAGGTCTCCCCAGATCTCGAAGTCGGAACGGCCATTGTGAATGACAAGACTGAGTTGCGGGAAGAAATCGTCCAGCTGTTCAAGGTTGATATTTTCACCTTTCGCGTACAACTCTCCCCGGATGTTGTCCAGCCCCTGGTCAAGATCTTCGAGGTCCGCCCCGAGCGACAGTGAATCCCCGAATCTATCGGGCAGCATCACCTTCGACGAAATCCTGAGCTTTTCCTCATGAAAGCGCAAAACGATGTCCACGTGATCGAAATGATAGTCGTGGCCCAGGACCTCATCCTGGATGGCGATCGTGCTCGCCAGCAGGCTGAAACGGATGTCCCCGGTCGTGCCGGCCTCTTTCCTGCGGACGATGCGTTCGCTGATATCGATGCCGTTCAGCACGATCCTGTGATCCTTGTCACGCACGGCATGCAGATCGCTGCCTCTCAGTTGCAGCTCCTTGATGACAAAGTTCCCGCTCATCAGGCTGTCGAGCAGATCAAGTGAGATCGTTGCTTTTTCGGCAGCCAGCAAGTGGCTGGATTTCGTTTCATCGGAATACACGGACAAACCTTCCACCGCGATCAGCGGGGTGTAGCCGTACCAGTTCACGTGGATTGCCCGGATGTGCACGGGCTTGTCGATGAGGGATGAAATCGTTTCCTGGAACGCCGGAAGATACTCCTGGTACAGGGACGAAGGCAGGCGGGTAATACTGTTTACAACTGCAGTGAGCACCAGGATCAGTGCAAGCACATACCAGCCGGCAAGTAACAGTCGGTGCCCCACTGGATCATCCCGACTCACAAGGGCACAACATCAAACTGTTCCTGCGAGTACAGGGACTCAACCTGTAACTTGATGGCCTTGCCGATATGGTCTTCGAGCTCGGCGAGACTGGACGATTCCTCGTCCAGCAAGAGGTCGATCACGGATTGCGAGGCCAGCACCAGCAGCCGGTCGGTCTCGTACTGCCGTGCCTCGCGCATGATTTCCCGAAACAGTTCAAAGCAGACAGTCTCAGGTGTCTTGATGTAGCCGCGGCCTGCACAGGTGATGCACGGCTCACACAGGATGTGCTCCAGGCTCTCGCGGGTGCGCTTGCGTGTCATCTCAACCAGGCCGAGAGGCGATACGTCATACACCTGGCTCTTGGCACGATCCTTCTCCAGGAATTTCTCGAGTGTGCGCATGACCTGACGCGTGTGCTCCTCGTTTTCCATGTCAATGAAATCGATGATGATGATGCCCCCCAGGTTGCGTAACCGCAGCTGGCGCGCAATGGCCTGGGCGGCCTCCAGGTTGGTCTTGTAGATCGTTTCCTCCAGATTGCGGTGACCAACGAAACCGCCCGTGTTGATATCGATGGTGGTCATCGCCTCGGTCTGGTCAAAAATCAGATAACCCCCGGACTTGAGCTCCACTTTCCTGTGCAGGGATTTCTGCAGCTCCTCTTCAATGGAATAAAGCTCGAATATCGGGCGAGCCCCCGAATAATGCGAAATGCGATCTGCAATTTCGGGGACCAGTTTCTTGGAAAACTCCTGCACGGCCTCAAACGCCGAACGCGAATCCACCCTGACCACGTCGAGATCCTCGACCGAAAGGTCACGCAAGGTGCGCACCATCAACGGCAGATCGGAATACACCTGGTTAACGGATGACATGCGCATGACCTTCTCGACGATCGTGTCCCAGAGATCCAGCAGGAACTTCAAATCCCTTCTCAGGTCCGACTCGCTCATGCCTTCTGCAGCCGTTCTCAGGATACAGCCACATTTCGCGTTCAACTCATCCAGCAGGCCCTGGGTGGTTTCAACCAGGCGGGCGCGCTCTTGCAGGTCCTCGATGCGCACGGACAGCCGGATGTCGTTCGAGTATGGCAACAGCACCATGTAGCGGGAGGGAACGGTGATGCTGGTGGTCAGGCGGGCGCCTTTCGTACCCAGCTGATCCTTGATCACCTGGACCAGCAACTGCTGCCCCTCATGAAGCAGGTTCGCGATGGACTCGTTCTGGGGCGGCAGCAGGCCCTCTTCGGGTGCCGACAGCAGGACCGAGCTGCTGCCCGAAGGCTTGGGCAGGTAGGCAACATCCGAACTGTGAAGAAAAGCAGCCTTGGGCAGCCCGATATCGACAAATGCTGCATCCATGCCGGGCATGACCTTGCTGACGCACCCCTTGAAGATATTCCCGACCAGGCCCTGTTTGCCGACGCGCTCGACCTGTACTTCCTGCAGCAGGCCGCTTTCAACGACAGCGACACGCGTCTCCTGGGGTGTGACATTGATCAGGATTTCTTCACTCATGGTGATTTTCCCCGCGCCCTCCGGGATATTGCGATGGCCGCATCCTGCCGGGTTTGCAGCGTACACGGCTCATGCCTTCGAGTCCCGGTACAAATCATGCTTGCAGATATAGTCCCATACATTGCCGGGCAGCAGGTAGCGGGGCTGTCGGCCTTCTGCAACGTACTGTCGGATAACGGAAGAGGAGATTTCGAATTCCTGTTCGTCACTGAGATAGATCGATCCATGGGGAGCCTGGAGAACGTTTGTTATCTGGTCCGTAGCGTGCTTTTCATAGAGCTCGTGTTCGCAACCCCTTCCCGCAAGCCTGTAGCCGGGACGACGCAATAACATGATATGACAAATCGACAGGATTTCATCAAATTTGTGCCAGCTGCAGAAACTCGAAAAGGCATCGATACCCAGGATCAGGACCAGTCCCTGTGTGGCACCGATCTCTTCACGAAGTTCCCTCAGCGTGTCGATCGTGTACGACGGGCCGGGTCGTTGCAACTCGCGATCGTCTACAACAAGCTCGGGAATTGAATGGGTCACAAGACCGAGCATGTTGCATCTGTGCTGTGCACTCGCACCGGCAGCTTTCTTGTGAGGGGCCTGTCGACAGGGGATGAACCGGATTTGCTCGAAATCAAAACGCGCCTGCAGCGCAAGCGCCGGCTTTATGTGTCCAAAGTGAACCGGATCAAATACTCCGCCGAATATACCCAACACATCTGTATTCCGGTCAATCAGGTCCGAATCGCACATACGGGCTCCCCGGCCCGAAAGGTACTCCCTGATACCGGTACAGCTTACTCACGTATGTTGCCGTCCCCAAGCACGATGAACTTCTGGGAAGTCAGTCCTTCCAGGCCGACCGGGCCACGGGCATGCAGCTTGTCCGTGCTGATGCCGATTTCTGCGCCCAGGCCATACTCGAAGCCGTCCGCAAAGCGCGTCGAGGCATTGACCATCACCGAGCTCGAGTCCACTTCACGCAGAAACTTCTGTGCAACCTCATCATTGTCCGTGACAATCGCATCGGTGTGCTGCGAGCCGTAGGTCTCGATGTGATCGATGGCCTGTGTCATTCCATCAACGATGCGAACGGCCAGCACCGGTCCCAGGTACTCCTCAAACCAGTCCTCCTCACTTGCCGCTGAAATCCCAGGCAACAGTACACAAGTCCTTTCACAGCCACGCACTTCCACGCCCTTTTCATCCAGCTGTGCCTTGATCCGCGGCAAGATCTCGCCCGCGATCGCCCGGTCGACCAGCAGTGTTTCCATGGCATTGCAGACCCCGAAACGATGGGTCTTGGCATTGACCGCGATGGCCACGCCCATGTCCGCATCCGCTTCCTCATGAATGTAGAC
>VXPJ01000010.1 GCA_009839635.1 Pseudomonadota bacterium | reverse complement strand
ATGATTGTACAAAATGAGGGTTCGGACGAGACCACGGACTTCACCTTTACCGTGCACAGAAATGACTATGAAAAAGGCATGAAAGTCCTTGAAAATGCAGTGGTTGATCTTGGAGGCGGCGAGGTTGGTGGCGATCCGCACATTGTGAAGCTGTCGCTGGTGGGTGTCGGGATGAGGTCCCATGCTGGAATTGCGAGTAGAATGTTTACAGCGTTGGCGCAGGAGAAGATCAATATCCGGATGATTTCCACTTCGGAGATCAAGATTTCCGTCGTGGTCGACGAAAAATATCTGGAACTGGGAGTACGCGTGCTGCATGAAGCATTTGAATTGGACCAGGAAAAATAGAGGAGAACATCAGTAGCGCATAATGCAAACACCATAACGGCTTTGGTAGGGAAATAACCGGAGTAGCCGCCCCGGGGCATCACAACAAGGGAGATGTCGTGATTCGCAGGGAGCGGACAAATAACAAAATGGATTATTAAGGAGACACGGGAATGCTGATTTTGACCAGGAGAGTCGGCGAGACGCTGATGATCGGAGATGATGTCACAGTCACTGTGTTGGGCGTGAAAGGCAACCAGGTTCGAATAGGTGTCAATGCACCCAGAGATGTCGCAGTGCACCGTGAAGAAATTTACGAGAGGATCAGGAACGAGAAGACACAGGCAGGCGAATCCACCGATTGATATCTCGTCCATGGCGGCAGCGACTGCCGAGGTTTTTTGCGAGACCGCGTGCGGGCTTCATTTATATGCCCGCCCATACTGTTCCTACACTCTGCTGGATATTTTGATCCGGTGTCCCCTTTTATCCCGTTGAGGACTCACTACTTCGGAATACAATTCTCCCTTGCAGATGGTTCTCGGAATGGCACCGGGGTATCTGCTGAACGGGCAAGGACATGCAGGCCATGGGAAGTAAATCCCGGGAAGGGCCTGCAATTCTCATGTGTTTCACAACGTGATATTCTGGGTCGCATCACCAGCACAGCAGGAGTCCGGTGTGAAAGCTAGCGTCAAGATTGCCCAACGAACCCTCAGTCCATTCCATCGTTGTGTTCGTAAACGGCTTTCGCGCACAAGTTCGTTATCCCGTACACCTGTTTTCGGTGGCCTTGCAGCAGTTTTTCTTCTGATACTTTGCTTGCCGCAGGCGCATGCTGCCCTCGGCGAGGAAGAGCAATTCGTTCTAAACAGCTTCTCGTTCCTGATCTGGGGAGCGCTGGTGATGTGGATGTGTGCGGGCTTCACCATGCTCGAATCGGGCTCGGTACGCACCAAGAATGCTTCGGTGATCTGCCTTAAGAACATCGGGCTTTATTCCATTGCAGGCCTGGCCTTCTTCTTCGTCGGCTACAACATCATGTATGTCGGGGTTGAACCCGGTGGCTGGTTCGGATCTCTCCAGTTTCTATACGGCACGACCGGGGATGAGATCGCACTGCTGGGCGGGGATGAAACAGTGGCCTCAGCAGTTATCGGCAACGGTTATTCCACGATGTCGGACTGGTTTTTCCAGATGGTATTCGTGGCAACCACAGCCTCAATCGTATCCGGAACACTGGCCGAGCGTGTAAAGCTGTGGTCGTTTTTCCTGTTCATCCTGATTCTGACCGCATTCGTATATCCGATCATTGGCTCGTGGACCTGGGGTGGGGGCTGGCTTTCGGAAATGGGCTTCCAGGATTTTGCAGGTTCCACCATCGTGCACTCCACTGGCGGCTGGGCGGCACTCGCGGGCGCTCTTATCGTCGGTGCCAGGACCGGCAAGTTTCGAGCAGATGGCACTGTCAAGGTAACCCCGCCCTCGAATGTTCCCGTGGTGACCCTCGGGGTCTTTATCCTCTGGCTCGGCTGGTTTGGTTTTAACGGTGGTTCCCAGCTTGCTCTTGGGGGCGCTGTTGATGCCGTCGCGCTCAGCAATATCTTGGCGAACACCAACCTGGCAGCTGCAGCGGGAGTCATGACAGCGATTGCCCTGTCCCGTCCTGTGCTTGGGCGGGTGGATCTGCTGGCTGCCCTCAACGGGGCCATTGGCGGGTTGGTGGCCATTACTGCGGGACCCGATATTGTCCATCACCACTGGGCCGTGTTCATTGGTGCGGTTGGCGGCCTGATAATCGTGTTCGGACTGAAGGTCATGGAAACCCTGAGGATCGACGATGTGGTCGGTGCCGTGCCGGCTCACCTGTTTGCGGGAATCTGGGGAACACTCGCGGTGTGCATTGCCGCAGGGGGCAACCTGCTGGTGCAGGTGATAGGCATCGTGGCTGTCGGAGCCTTCGTGTTCGGTATCTCTCTGGTCACCTGGCTGTTGATTGACAAGACAATCGGTGCACGCGTATCCCCTGCAGTGGAAGACCTCGGTCAGGATGTTGCGGAACTTGGTATCGAAGCCTATCCTGAATTTGTAGTCATGCCAGACAGGGATGAGTAAAGGTTTCTTAAGACTCCTTCCAACTACCAGAAAATTTCAAAGCTCACAGGCCGTGAGATGAGCCACTTTGATTAATGGTTGTGAGGTTTTGTCAGGATCCGAGCACTTGTTGGAATTGGCAAGTACAAATGCATAGGTATGGCGGAGAGAGTGGGATTCGAACCCACGGTCCAAGGATTACTCAGACAACTCCTTAGCAGGGAGCCCCATTCGACCACTCTGGCACCTCTCCGCATGATCTGTGGAGAGTATATCGGATACCTGTCAGTGGATGTAATCCGAATAACTTGTCTCTTTAAATTCTGTTTTCCTGTGGCAATGCATGGCTTACTGGCGTACGGGTAATTTGTTGGCGGAATAGGCTATACTTCGCAGCGGCTGATTGATTATGCGCCCGTAGCTCAGTTGGATAGAGTACCTGGCTACGAACCAGGCGGTCGGGAG
>VXPJ01000024.1 GCA_009839635.1 Pseudomonadota bacterium | reverse complement strand
CCCCAGGACTCACCCCCCCAACCGCAAGAAACGATCGATCCCGAGGCAAGGACATCCGATGCCCAAGCCCCTGTTCGTACTGACGATGAGGAAGTCGCCGTCCTCGACCGGCAACTTGAAGAGGCGTTGGGACACTATGACGAACAGATCCACAAGGAATTCGAAAAGGCCCAGGCGGAAAGACGGGCACACGGACAAGAAGTGCCTGCCGGTGCAGGACAAGAGACGGGATCCGAGCGAGAATCCGCCCACGCAATGGACCCTGCGGCCCAGGTAGGAAAGACGTCCGGGGCCGAAACCCAGGCCAGCACTCGTTCATCATCGGCTGAGATCGGAGATCCGGACGATGACTCGACGGAAAGTGCAGAAGAACGTAAAAACCGGGGGACTCACAGCGCACCGCCGCCAGCTGATATTCCCAGTGGAGACGATGATGATGTCGTTGCCCGGCAACTTCGCGAAGCCGCACAAAAGGAACGTGATCCCGTGTTGCGCGACAAGCTTTGGGACGAGTACCGCAAGTACAAGAAGCAGCAGGCGAGCTCGACTCCTTCGCCTGCTGCTGAAGGCGAATGACCATGAGCAGACCACCGCTGGCCTTTCTGTGGCTGACCATCATCGTTTTGACCAGCAGCTGCGCGCCTAACACGGTTCGGGTTTCAGGCGGGGAAGAGATTGAGTCAGAAACTGTACAGCTGCAGGAAAGTCAGCTTCTAGATGTCGGGGTGCTGTTGTTCGAGGAGGGTGAAATTACCGAGCAGCAGAAGCAGGAAAGCATCCACGAGGACATCCGTGCAGCCGAAGCACGTTACATGGCCTACCACCTGAAAGAGACACTGCAACGCGCCAGTGGCTGGGGCGCCATCCGGGTGCTGCCAACTACCTCGCATATTGCGGATGTGGTGGTCCGCGGCACGATCATCACTTCCAACGGTGAACAGATGCTGCTTGAGTTCCATGTATCGGACAGTACCGGCAGCCTGTGGTTTGAGAAAAAGTACACGGCTGAGTTGGTCGAACTCGACTACTTCGAGATCGATCCCGGTAATGATGTCTACCAGCACGTCTACAACCGCGTTGCCAATGACATCTACCGCCACCGAAAGAAACTGACCGACCGGCAATTGATCCGCATCCGCAACACCTCCGAGCTGCGCTATGCCGCCAGCATCTCGCCCGACCCGTTCTCCGATTACCTCGTGTGGGAACAGAGCGGGCAGGTCAATGTGGCACGCCTGCCGGCCCGGGAGGATCCCATGCTGCAGCGGGTGCGCAAGATCCGCGAGCGCGAGTTTTTGTTCGTCGATACGATCAACGAGTACTATGCGAATTTCCACGGCGTGATGTACGGGCCCTACACGAACTGGCGTAAATATTACCTGCTGGAAGTCCGGCAAAAACGTTCCATCGAACGCCGTGCCACACGAACCAAGCTTGCTGCAGCAGCCATCACGCTGGTAGGTCTGCTGCGGGACGCTCCGGGCCTCGTAACCACGGGAGCCATGCTGTACAAGGATGGCATCGACATCGGCAAGGAAGCCCAGATCCATGACGATGCCATCCGCGAGCTGGGAGATTCCCTCAATACTGAAGTGCGCCCGATGGTACTGGATATCCAAGGACGAACCGTGGAGATCACGGGCACCATTGAAGAACAGTACCGCAAATGGCGGGCGCTGCTGCGCGAGATCTACCTGAACGAGACGGGGCTGGCACAGGACGAAAGCGCTCCGGACAGCATTTAATATAGCGATGCGCGAGGACAAGTCCACACCGGTTGAACCGATCGATCCTGCATCGCTGCGCGCCGCTGACGCTGATTCCAGCAATCAGCTCTCCAATGCCAACCGGAACGCCCTGCTTGCCCTTGTGTTCGTCGGGCTGGCGGCAGTGGCGGTACTAGTGTTCTGGATATTGCCCGGGGTGGTCGACCAGCAACGATCCTCCGGGCCGCTGAAGCAGGAACCCGTCATGCCCCTGCATGAGCTCCCCGAAACCTACTCCGAGCCGAGCGGTGTACCCGAAGCCTTGGCTGAAATGCCTGCAGGGCTTACTGAACAGGAGTACGCAGCCCTGAGGCTGCGGGCTGAAACCTTGCTGCTGGGCATTATTGAAAGGCAGGACATTCTGCAACAGCAAGGGGTTGAGCAGTGGGCAGGCCAGGACTTTGCCGAGGCGGTTGCTAGCGGGCAGGCCGGGGATGTGCATTTTCGCAAACAGGATTTTGTCGAGGCGATCCGCCTGTACGAGCAGTCGGCGGACGCCCTGCAGATCCTGCAAAACCGCGTTGCTGCAGTGCTTGAGAAAGCACTTGCGCAGGGGGATCAGGCTCTCTTGCAAAACCAGGGCGAGGTTGCAAAACGACACTTCAACCTGGCCCTCGCCATCGATTCGCACAACCGCAGAGCCCTAGACGGCCTGAAGCGGGCTGAAACCCTTGGCGAGCTGTTCGCATTGCTGGAGACGGGCGGTCACTTCGAGGCAGCCAACCGCCTGCAGGCCGCCGAACAAACATACCGGCAAGCGCTCGCTTTGGATCCGCTGTCTACTGAAGCCGCTTCCGCACTGCAACGGCTCACGGAGCGCTTGGCCGAGGCGGAATTTTCCCGGCAGATGAGCCAGGCGTATGCCCTGCTGCAATCCCGCCAGTTCGAAGACGCTCGTGCAGCGTTTCGCAAGGCTCAGGCACTGGCACCCGACTCCAAGCGTCCTGCCCAGGGATTGCGCCGAGTCGATGAGGTCGTGCGCGAGGAAAAAATCGCTTCGCTGAAAGCTGAGGCATCCCATTTCGAGAAACAGGAACAATGGTCCCTTGCAGCACAGAGCTGGCAGCAGCTGCTGGCGCTGGACCCGCAAGCCCCCCTTGCCGCAGAAGCTGCGACCCGAACCCAGTACCGCGCGGCCTTGCTTGCGAAGCTGGACCACTATCTGGAGCACCACGAGCGCTTGTACTCAGCAGGCGTGTCGACCGAGGCACAGGCACTGCTGGATGAGATCTCCGTTTTGGATCACAGCCCGGGCCGTCGCATCCTGCAAAGCGCAGAAACCTTGCAAAACGTGCTGGTGCTGGCCCGCCAGCCAGTCAGGATTGCCCTGTACTCGGACAACCAGACCGAGGTGACCATTTTCCGGGTTGGCAAGCTCGGTCGCTTCGAACACCAGGACGTTCGGCTCAAGCCGGGCCAGTACACGATCATCGGCTCGCGGCCGGGCTACCGTGACGTTCGAAAAACCCTCCACGTGACCCCGGACATGAAAGCCGAGCGCCTGAGTATTCTATGTGAAGAGACGATCTGACCCTGCAGTCCCGCACGGCGAGGTGATCCGGCCCGTGGCGCTGCCTGAGACGGCCAGCAGAAAGTCGAAACACCTGGGACGTCGTCTCATGACCCTGGCCGGGGCTCTCGTCTTCCTCTCCCTGGTGCTGGTCCTCATCCACGTGTTCACGTCCAAGAGCCTGCAGATCGAAATAGACCCGCCGGCAGACTCGATCAGCCTGCGGGGCATGCCCTGGCCGGTCCACGTGCAGGGACGCTACCTGGTGCGCCCCGGCAACTACCGGTTGGAGGCACGCCGGGCCGGATACCATCCTCTGGAGCTGGAGATCCAGGTCGGCACACAGGCCTCCCAGACCCTGGCATTTTCCCTGCTCAAATTGCCCGGCTACCTGGACATCACCAGCGCCCCCGAACGCGGAGTGTACATCCAGATTGACAACACTTCCTTCGGGAGCGCCCCGATCCAGCGCCTTCAACTTGAAGCCGGAACCTATGTCCTGCAGGCGACAGCCAACCGTTACCTGCCCTACACGAGGCAACTGGTCATCGAGGGCAAGCACAAGCAACAGGACCTTGAAATTCAGCTGCAGCCCGGATGGGCGGAAGTGTCCATCGATTCGCAGCCCCCACACGTGGAGGCCTGGCTGGACGGGACCCGCCATGGACAGACGCCCTTGAGGCTGGAACTGATGGCTGGGGAATACCGTCTCAACCTGCACCACCCGGACTACCTGCCCTACACCGTGGATTTCCTGGTAGTCGCCGACCAGCCGCTCGTGCTGCCGCTGGCGAAGTTGCAGGCCGGCACTGCCCATGTGAGGATCACCAGCATTCCTTCCGGTGCAAGCGTCACCATCGATAGCCTCGACAAAGGCCAAACCCCGTTAAGTCTTGCGCTGGCTCCGAATACCGACCACCGCATCACCCTGACCAAGCCTGGCTACCGCCCCGGCCACCAGATCCTCGAAATCGAGCCGGGACAACAGAAAACCTTCACTATGCATTTGGAAGCCATGCTGGGCACCGTGATCGTACAGGCTACTCCCGAGGATGCCGAGGTGCTTGTCGAGGGCAAAACCGCAGGCCGCGGCAAACTCCGCCTTGAGTTGCCGAGCGCGCCACAGCGCCTTGAGGTGCGAAAACCCGGATACCTCAGCCACACGCAAACCATCACTCCGCTCGTGGACACCCCTCAGGTCATCGCCGTCACGCTGAAACCGGCTGCAGCCCAAAGCAGACAAGACCCGCCTGCACGCATCACCACCCACCAAGGCGAGACCCTCATCCGCCTGGACGGCGGTACATTTTCCATGGGTGCCCCGCGGCGTGAACAGGGGCGGCGCACCAACGAAACCCAGCATGGCGTCGCACTGCAACGACCGTTCTACATAGCGGTCCGCGAGGTCACCAATGCCCACTTCAGTGCCTTCATGCCTTCCCATCACTCGGGCAGCTACCGTGGCCATGACCTGTCCGCCCCCGACCTCCCGGCCGTCAACCTCACTTGGGATGATGCGGTGCGCTACTGCAACTGGTTGAGCGAGCGCGAAGGGCTGGAGCCCGTGTACGAGGAAAAAAACGGGACCTGGGTGGCCAAGACTCCCCTTCCTGCCGGCTATCGCCTGCCCACGGAAAGCGAATGGGAATGGGCAGCCCGCTGGCGCCCCGGCAGGATGCTGGCGAAATATGCCTGGGGTGATGAGTACCCGCCGTTGGAGGTGACCGGGAATTATGCGGACCATGCGGCAAGCGGCCTGCTTGAGGACATCATCGATGGCTATGACGACGGATTTGCCGTGGCCGCACCGGTGGGAAGCTTCAGGCCCAATCCGCTGGGTCTGTTTGACCTAGACGGCAACGTCGCCGAATGGTGCCATGACTACCACAGCATTTACCCGGCCCTGAGCGAGGAGACCTATATCGACCCGGCAGGTCCTGCCACAGGAAGCAAGCACGTCATCCGTGGCGCCTCCTGGATGCGCAGCACCCTCAGCAGTACTCGACTCAGCTACCGGGATCAGGATAATAAACCACATGTTGATGTTGGTTTTCGTATTGCCCGGTACCTGGACTAGCGGGGCATGAAACTTCGCGCGGCATTGTTGCTGACCATGCTGGCTCCCCTGCTGACAGCCGCCCCCGAGTCCGCAGAAGAGACGCCTGAGAACACCGCAACGCCCGCAGCCCGCCAGGGCGAAGACACTGCCCCCGGGACGACCGCTGATCGCGACACACGGCGTAGCCCGCCCCTGGAGGAGTTCGTGCCAAGCGAAGAAGTCTCTGCCGACAGGCCCGTGAGTTTTCCAACGGATATCTGAGCATGATGAAAAAACCGTTTTCCCCCGAATTCACCTACCAGATTTTCAGCCTGCTGGTGATCACGATCATCGTGCATGCGATATACGTGACCGTTATTCGCCCGACCGCCGAAGCCGAACTTGAGCAGCAGGCGGTGCAGATCAATCTCGACCGGGACTACGTGCCGAAACGCTCGGTGTACGTGCTGGTTCGTGACTACGAACAGGAGACCTGTTTCATCCTGATGTTCTGGGCCCTGGTAATCATGGGCTACAAGGCCAGCCACCTGTTGCGCGAGCGCGACATGCTCGACATGGACCTGCTGCACGCCAAGGAGGGGATCCGGTTTTTGCCCCAGGACATGCAAAAGCTCAGCCGCCAGATCCAGTCCCTGTCCGAAGAACAGCAGGGCTACCTGTTGCCGCGCGCCCTGCAGGTCGCCCTGCACCGCTTCAACTCCACCCGCAACATCCAGGACGTCTCCTTGGCCACCCGCAGTGTGTGTGAATCCGAATCCGAGCGCCTCGACTCCGAACTGTCCATCATCCGCTACATCACCTGGGCGATTCCCTCCATCGGGTTTTTGGGTACGGTGCGCGGCATCGGTGATGCGCTGGGGCAGGCGCACAAGGCCGTGGAAGGCAACATCGCCGGGGTCACGGAGAGCCTGGGAGTGGCCTTCAACTCCACCCTGATCGCCCTGTGCATCAGCATCGTGCTGATGTTCATCGTGTACCAGCTACAGCTTTTGCAGGAACGGCTGATCCTGGACACCCAGAACTACTGCAATCACAACCTGATCCGCCATCTTCAGGCGGAATGAAGGGGAGCCGAGTGTCCACGGTTGTCATTGATCTGTACGACAGCGGAATCCTGATCAGCGACGGAAAACGCATCCTCGCCAACTGCCCGTCCTGTGCCCTGGTTGAAGCCGAGACCTCCATCCTGACCGGCAAGCAGGCCGAGCAGCAAATACACCTGCGACCGCAGGAAATCAGCACGGGATTTTGGGCGGACCTTGCCGGGCAAAGCACGACCCGGCATGCCATCAACCATGCCGAGATCGCATTCAGGCACATGCAGTTTGCCTGGAGCCTGCTGGACCGACAGGATCACGATGCCATCCTTGCGGTGTCCGGTGCGCTGCGCAAGCAGGAACTGGGGCTGGTGCTCGGCATCTGCGAAAAACTCGGCATTGCGGTCGTCGGCATCGTCAACAAGGCGGTGCTCGCGGTCCCCGGCCCCGTTCCGAAGACCCGGCTGGTGTGGCTGGCCGTACTGCAGCAGAGCACCATACTCACCCTGGTCTCGCAGGACCGCAAGCAGGTGTCCGCCACCCGCCCGGGAAGAGTCATTGAACACGGGCTGCAGTCCCTGATCCAGGCACAAGCCAAGTGGATCGCCGCGGCCTTTGTCCGGGAAACACGCTTCGACCCCCTGCAAAAGGGTGAAGACGAACAACGTCTGTATGAAAGACTTCCGCACTGGCTAGCGACCCTGCAGTCCATCGAGTCCGTCGGCTGCGAACTGCACTCCGATGGGCAGGGCCACCGCATACAGCTGCACAGAAAGGACGTCCTCGAGATCAACCGGGCGGCCTTCGAGGAGATGGCGATTTCCCTGAGTGAACTGCTCCCCGACCACAAGGTCACGCTCGTGTGCTCCCCGACCTGCAACCAGGTGTTTGGTCTGAACGAATTCCTGAAGGACCTGCCGGGGTGCGCCATGCTGGGCACGGACCCGACCCGCATTGCCCGCCAGGCCCTGCGCTACCGCGAACAGATCAGCAGCAGCGATGCGACCGTGCATTACACGACCGCGCTGGCCTGGGACAAATCCACCCGTCCCGAGTTGCTGGAACCCAATCCCGGGTTGCTGGCCAGCCTGCGCAACTGCCCCACCCACCTGCTGATCGGCAACCGTGCCTGGCCGCTGGGCCCGAAACAGGAACTGCGCCTGACGAAGGACCGCCATGAGATTCACTTGGAACTCGATCCGGTTTGCAATGACCGCGGCATTTGCCGGGTCCAGAAAAAAGGCATGCGCATCGAGTTGCGCCACCTCAAGGAGTACAAGGTCCGTCTCAATGACCGGCTCCTAAGCGAGCCCCAGCCGATCCAGTCCGGAGACCGCCTGCGTATTGACGGGTACCGCGGGACCATTCACTTCATCCAGGTCCAGGAGCATGAAGCGTCGCACGATTAACGTATTCAGCCTGTCCTTCCTGGACGTGATGTTTTGCGGTTTCGGGGCGGTCATCCTGTTTTTCATGATCATCAATGCTGATTCGCAGGCGCGTCGCGGCATGGTCAATGCCACTGCGCAGGATGAAGTGCATGAACTGCAGGCCAAGGTCACCGAGGCCGAGCGCTCGCTGGCGGAACTGCAAAACTCCCTGCAGAGGCTCGAAGCGCGCCATCTGCGGGCACAGGGACGCGCTGCAAGTATCCTTGAGGATATCGCCCTGCACACCTCGCAACTTTCCCGACAGCAACAGGAGACCCGTACCAGGATGCAGGCCGTGGATGCGCTCAAGGCGGAATTGAAATCCCTGGAGGAGGCGCACCAGCGACTTGAGGCAGGCGCCTTGCAGGACGAAACCCCGGGGGTGTACCTGAGCGCATTCGACGGTCACGGACAGCGCCAGTACCTGACCGGCCTCAAGATGGACGGTGAGCGCATCCTGATCCTGGTGGACAGCTCGGCCAGCATGCTGGCCGATCGCATTATCAACGTGCTTCGCTTTCGAAACCTTCCACCGGATGAACGGGTGCGCGCGGCCAAGTGGCAGCAGGTGCTGCACACGGTCGACTGGATCACCACACGCATCCCGCCCACCAGCCTGTTCCAGATCCATACCTTCAATGAAACCAGCGAACCGCTCTACCAAGCTTCGGGTGCGGCTTGGCTGGACGCCAGCGATCCCCGGCACCTGGATCTTGCGGTGGAGAGCCTGTACGCGCGTACACCGGTCGGGGGCACCAGCCTGTACCAAGCCTTCAGGGGGATCGCGCAGCTGGATCCGCCCCCGGACACCATCTACCTGCTGACGGACGGGCTCCCCACACAGGGTCGCTCGAAATCCTGGCGCACCAAGGTATCCGCGCAAGCGCGCAAGAAGCTGTTCGATGATGCACTGAAGATCCTGCCTGACGGGATTCCCGTCAATACCATCCTGTTCCACATGGAAGGTGACCCGCAAGCGTCCAGTGAATACTGGAAGCTGGCGAGCACCACCCGCGGAGCCTTTTTCAGCCCCTCCCGGGACTGGCCCTGAAGCATGAAACCGCGTCGCAGCATCGAGATCTTCAGCCTGTCCTTCCTGGACTGCATATGTTGCGGCTTTGGTGCGCTGATCCTGCTGCTGGTGTTGTCGAAAACTGCCGAGCCGGTGATCTTCAAGCAATACAGCGAAGACCTCGACCGGCATACTGCGGACCTGCAGGTGCAGTTGTCCGAACTGCACGGGCAAAACCACGCACTGAACCGGGAACGGATCAGACAAAAGCACCAGGTGACCCGTGAGATAGAAAAAATCGCACAGCTGCAGGATGAGTTGTCGATCGTGCAAGACCGGTACTCGACCGCACAAGGCGAAGCGGCGTTACAGAACACGATCGAGGGCCAGCTGGCCCGAGCCCGCCAGACGCTGAGCGAGGAGATGCGCCGCCTGCAGGCCCGCGAACCCCTGATCCCGTCATCACAGGATGCCACGATTGCCGGCATCCCGGTGGACAGCGAGTACATCATTTTCATCATCGACACCTCGGGCAGCATGCTGACCTACGGCTGGGAACTAGCCGAGCAAAAGCTTGCCGAGGTGCTGGATGCCTACCCGACGGTCAAGGGCCTGCAGGTCATGAACGACATGGGCGAGTACATGTTCCGCCAGTATGCCGGGCGCTGGATCCCGGATACGCCGGCGCGGCGCAAGGCAGTACTTGAGCGACTGCGCACCTGGCAGCCGTTCAGCAACAGCAGTCCGGTCGAGGGCATCACGGCTGCCATCGGCACGTTTCATGCAGAGGACAAGAAAATCAGCCTGTACGTGTTCGGCGACGAATTCACCGGCCCATCCATCCAGTCCGTGCTTCGCGAGGTGAATGCGATCAACCGCAAGGACCTGCACGGCGCGCGACGCGTGCGCATCCATGCCGTCGGTTTTCCGATCCAGTTTGCAAGGGAGGAGGACGAGCAAGTGACAGGTGTGCGCTTTGCAACCCTGATGCGCGCCCTGTGTGAACAAAACGAGGGCACCTTCATCGGACTGTCTGCCTTCACCCCCTAGGCCACGCGTGCCGCAATTGCGGAAGTCCCGGTCTTAGAAAAAATAAATCGTTGCGAGCTAAATAATCAATTTCACTTGCAGGACCTTCTGTTCCATCATGGCATCAAGAACGGAACTCTGTAATGTCCCCCAGGGACGGGGGGCGGCAGTCGAAGCGCCAAGGACCCCGCTTGGCGCTTTGCCGCCGATCAACACGCGCGGATATCGCAAGCGCACGACCACACGTCTCAGTTCTTCACACTCTCCAGGATCACGTCGGCTAGCATGCCGAATTCCTGCTTGCGGACACTGGATTTTCTCCAGGCCAGGCCGATTTCCCGATACGCATGATCCTTCAGGTCCTGTGTGACCACCTGAGTATTTTCCAGCAGACCTCCATCGATCGCCATCTGCGGAATGAAGGACACTCCCAAGTCACTGTTCACCATCTGCACTAGGCTGTACAGGCCGCTGGCCGAGAACTTGTTGGTTTCCTCCAGCCGGGTCAGGTTGCATGCGCTCAATGCGTGCTCGCGCAGGCAGTGTCCATCCTCCAGCAACAGGATCACGCCTTGGTTGAGTTTGCTGGGTATGAAGTCCTGAGGATCAATCAGCCGGGTCCCTTGCTTGTATGCCAGCTTGAACGTATCGGTGAACAGGGACACCGTGTCCGTGTTGGTAAGCTCGACAGGCAGGGCCAGTAACAGGATATCAAGCTCCCCTTCCAGCAGCAGGGCGTGAATTTTCTTGGTCTGTTCCTCCTTGAGGTACAGCTCAAGCTTCGGGAAGCGTTTGCGGATCTCCGGCAGGATCTTCGGCAGCAGGAACGGGGCAATGGTCGGGATCACGCCCATTTTTAAAGGCCCGGTCAGGGGCTGTTGCACGGACCGTGCGATATCGACGATGCCCTCCAGGTCGAACAGGGCATGACGGGCCTGCTCGGCGACCAGCTTTCCCACCGAGGTGAAGGTCACGCTGCGGCTGGTGCGATCCACCAGGGAAACATTCAACTGCCTCTCAAGCTCCTTGATGGCTACACTGAAGGCGGACTGGGTGACAAAGCAGGCCTCTGCGGCCTTGCCGAAATGCAGGTATTTCTCCAGCGTCACCAGATAACGCAGCTGCTTGACGGTGGGCAGGTTGATCATTTGTAAAATAAATCATTGATTAAGAAACAATCAGATTTATATCAGGATCAAGCCACGATCTCCAGTCCTGTGCGAGACGGGACCGGGTGCAGGTGCGGGTGCGGGCTTTACGGGAACATGGGATGGCTGCGCTATTCCACGGGCGCGGAATCATTCACAACAGTTAATGAGTTTGCCCCTTATACAAATTTACCAACGTGACCCCAATAACGATCAAGAACAAACCAATGATCGTTTGCCAGTTTAAGGTCTGTTTATAAAAAACATAACTTAGCAGCGCTACTGAAAAAACACCCAGTCCTGCCCAGGATGCATACAGTATTGCGAGGGGAAGTTTTTGGGCTAACAGTGTCAACAGATAAAAAGATATGCCATATGAGATGATCAAAACAGCGGTTGGTAACAGCTGTGTAAAATTTTGTGATGCAGGCAAAAGCATTGTTCCAAGAACTTCTAATGCGATTGCAGCAAAAAGCATTATGTATACATCCATTCTCTTCTAGTTCGCTGTTGTGAACTATTCCACCGTCACCGACTTGGCCAGGTTGCGTGGCTGGTCGACGTCCGTGCCCTTCAGGACCGCCACGTGATAGGCGAGAAGCTGCAGGGGAATGGCAAAGATGATGGGGGCGACCGCATTATCCGGGGCATCCACCTCGATTCCGATCGTCTCGGAGCCAGGTTCGAACCCTGAATCCACGTCTGCAAACACGTGCAGCACACCGCCGCGCGCGCGCACTTCTTCCAGGTTGGACTTCAGTTTCTCCAGCAAAACATCGTTCGGTGCCACGGCAATGACCGGGACCTTGTCGTCCACCAGCGCGATGGGGCCATGCTTGAGTTCGCCCGCGGGGTACGCCTCGGCATGGATATAGGAAACTTCCTTGAGCTTCAGGGCACCTTCTTTGGCAATGGGATAATGGATGCCGCGGCCCAGAAACAGGGCGTGCTGCTTGTCCCAGTACTGGCGCGATAGCGCTTCGATCTCGGGATCCAATTCCAGCACGTGGTTGATCCGCGCCGGCAAGTTGGCCAACTGCTCGACCAGCAGCTTGTGCGTCGCATCCTGCATGCCGTGGTGGCGTCCGACGCTGATCACCAGCATCAACAAGGCCACCAACTGTGTGGCGAAGGCCTTGGTGGAGGCCACACCGACCTCCGGCCCGGCATGCGTCATCAGCACCAGGTCCGACTCGCGCACCAGAGAACTTTCCGGAACATTGCAAATGGTCAGTGAACCGGCATAGCCTTCCTCGCGGGCCTGGCGTTGCGCGGCCAGGGTGTCGGCGGTCTCGCCGGACTGGGAAATCGTCACGAACAGGGTGCCGGGCTGGACCACGTGCTTGCGATAGCGAAACTCGCTGGCGACATCGACGAAGCAGGGAATCCCCGCCAGCGCCTCAAACCAGAATTTTGCAATCATCCCGGCATGGTAGCTGCTGCCGCAGGCGATGATCTGCACGGCCCTAGTGCGCTCGAGTATCGGCTCGGCATGTGCCCCCAAGATCTGCTCGGCCACGCGCCCGTTGATCAGCCGCCCTTCCAGCGTATCGGCAATGGCCTGCGGCTGTTCGTATATTTCCTTGAGCATGTAGTGCGGATAACCATCTTTCTCTACGGCATCCGCGGTCAGGCAACTCCGTCGGGAACTGCGCTCCACCTCTGTCCCGTCTTCGTCGAACACCTGGATTTGCGCACGCGAGATGTCGACGATGTCCCCATCCTCCAGAAAAACGAACTCCTGCGTCTCCTTCAGCAGGGCGTGCACGTCCGAGGCAATGAAGTTCTCTTCCTCACCGACCCCCACCACCAGCGGGCTGCCATTTCGCGCGGCGATCAGGCGCCCCGGCTCGGTCCTGTCGATCACTCCCAGCGCATAGGCACCTTTCAAATCTTTCACGGTTGCACTCACCGCAGCCAGCAGATCCAGGCCGCGGTCCAGGTACAGCACAATCTGGTGCGCGATGACTTCGGTATCGGTGTCCGAGGCAAAGCTGAAGCCCGCCTCGCTCTGCTCGATCTTGAGGCGCTCGAAATTCTCGATGATGCCGTTGTGCACAATGGCAATGCGTCCATTGCTGATGTGCGGGTGCGCATTGTGTTCGGCGGGTACGCCGTGGGTCGCCCATCGGGTGTGCGCAATCCCGAGTTGGCCGGTGAGTGCGGATTCCTCCAGGGCCTTGCCCAGCTCGCTGACCTTGCCCTGCCTTCGCACGCGCTCGATTGCACCATTGGTCAGCACGGCCATTCCGGCCGAGTCATACCCACGGTATTCCAGGCGCCGCAGGCCTTCAAGCAGGACCGGGGAGATGTCCCTGTTCGCGATGCCGCCGACGATTCCGCACATGATCTATTTCTTGTCCTTCTCGGGGCGCTTCCAGTGCTGCACCGTCACCTGTTTGCTGCGGGCGACCGCAAGGACCTCGGCGGGCACATCCTTGGTGATAGTCGACCCGGCCGCAATCGTCGCGCCCTCGCCGACGACCACCGGGGCAACGAGTTGGGTGTCGGAGCCAACGAACACGCGATCATTGATGACCGTGCGGTGTTTATGCGCGCCGTCATAGTTGCAGGTGATGGTGCCTGCCCCCACATTGACCCCTGCCCCGAGCTCGGCATCGCCGAGGTAGCTGAGATGATTGACCTTACTGTTCGCACCGACTCCAGATTTCTTGATCTCAACGAAGTTGCCGACCTGCACCTGATCCCCCAGGCGGGTCTGCGGGCGAATCCGGGCGAAGGGACCGATGCGGCATTCGCTGCCGATTTCGGCCTCTTCGATATGGCTGTTGGCATGAATCCAAGTGCCAGCACCGACGGTGGTGTTGATGAGCACGCTGTTGGCTCCGATTCGCACGCCGTCGCCGAGACGATTTTGTCCTTCGAACACGGCATTGACATCGATTTCAACATCCCTTCCCACCTGCAGTTCACCCCGGATGTCGATGCGTGCGGGATCCATGAGTGTCGCGCCCTGGTCCATCATCCGCCGCGCAGCCCTGCGCTGGCAGGCGCGCTCGGCCTGGGCCAGCTGCGCCTTGTCATTGACCCCGAGCGCAGCATCGGCGTCCTGGCAGAGCATGGCCTCGACGCGGTGCCCGCCTTCGACCGCCAGCTCGATGCAATCGGTCAGGTAGAATTCCTGCTGGGTATTGTCGTTGCCGACCTGTCCCAGCCACTGCTTCAACCGCTCCGCACGTGCCGCCAGCACCCCTGTATTCATTTCACGAATGGCCAGCGTGTCCGGGTCGGCCTCGCACTGCTCGACGATACGCAAAACCCCGCCATCGGCATCGCGCACGATCCTCCCCAGACCTTCCACCCCCTCGAATTCCGCCGACAGCAACATCAGTTCACAACGTGATAGGCCCTCAAGCAGCCGCTGCAGGGTGGCAGGCTCGAGCAGGGGGACATCGCCATACAGGACCAGAACCACGTGCTCGTCCGAGAGCCCCGGCAAGGCCTGCTGCACCGCATGCCCTGTCCCCAGTTGCTGCTCCTGCAGATGCCAGCAAATGCCTTCATCACCCACCGCGGCGCGGACCTGCTCCGTACCGTAGCCGGTGACGATGTGAATATTATGCGGTGACAATGTGCGGGCACATTCGATCACATGCCCCAGCAAGGGTTTGCCGGCGAGAGGGTGCAGGACCTTGGGCAAATCGCTGTGCATGCGCGTGCCCTGGCCTGCGGCAAGGATGACGATTTCCAGTTTCATGAGTGCTTCTTGACCGTGAATACCTGTCCTAACCGGTGAAGGCCCGGTGCCTTAACCCTGAACCATTGCAAACCCGCGGCAAATAATCAAATGCCGGGACAGGTTTCGCAAGCAACGTAGAAGGGGCCAGACAGGCCTTGGGGCGTACCCTATTTTCGCATCTTGCGCATGCGCTCGATCATGCGCAACTGCTCGGCGGCACGCGCCAGTTCCGCCTGTGCCTTGGCGGCATCCAGATCGCCTTTTTGATCACGCAGCGCATCTTCGGCCCGCTGCTTGGCCTCCATGGCCTTGGCTTCATCCAGGTCCTCCGCACGAATGGCGGTATCCGAAAGCACGGTAACCACGTGAGGCTGCACCTCGAGGATGCCTCCGGAAACATACAGGTACTGGTCTTCCTTGCCTTCCACCTCGATCTTCAACTCACCAGGTCGCAGGCTGGTCACCAGGGGGGTGTGGCGCGGGTAGATGCCGACATCGCCCATTCGGGCCGGGGCAAATACCGCCGACACGGTGCCCGAAAAAAGCGCCTTTTCAGCGCTAACTACATCCAGGTGCAGTGTCATCGCCATGCCGGCCTACAGTTCCTCGGCCTTCTGGATGACATCCTCGATACCGCCCTGCATGTAGAATGCCTGCTCCGGCAGGTGATCATACTCGCCCTCGACAATCGCCTTGAACCCAGCAATCGTATCCGGCAAGGAGACGATCTTGCCCGGTGAACCGGTGAACACCTCGGCCACCGAGAACGGTTGCGACAGGAAGCGCTGCACCTTTCGAGCACGGGCTACTACCAGCTTGTCCTCCTCGGACAGCTCGTCCATGCCCAGAATGGCAATGATGTCCTTGAGTTCCTTGTAGCGCTGCAGTGTGTTTTGAACTGCGCGCGCCGTATCGTAATGCTCCTGCCCGATGACCAGCGGATCCAGCTGGCGGCTGGTGGAGTCCAGCGGGTCCACAGCCGGGTAAATGCCTAGCTCGGCCACTTGGCGCGACAGCACCACCGTGGCGTCGAGGTGCGCGAACGTGGTCGCGGGCGACGGGTCGGTCAGGTCGTCCGCCGGCACATAGACCGCCTGGATCGAGGTGATGGAGCCACTGCTGGTCGAGGTGATGCGCTCTTGCAGGGCACCCATTTCCTCGGCCAGGGTGGGCTGGTAGCCCACTGCAGACGGCATGCGGCCCAGCAGGGCGGATACCTCGGTGCCCGCCAGGGTGTATCGATAGATGTTGTCGATGAACATCAGCACGTCGCGGCCCTCGTCACGGAAATATTCCGCCATCGTCAGGCCCGTCAGACCGACCCGCAGGCGGTTGCCCGGCGGCTCGTTCATCTGTCCGTAGACCATGGCCACCTTGTCCAGCACCCCCGCTTCCTTCATTTCGTAGTAGAAGTCGTTGCCCTCGCGGGTGCGCTCGCCGACCCCGGCGAACACCGACAGCCCCGAGTGCTTTTTCGCAATGTTGTTGATCAGTTCCATCATGGCGACGGTCTTGCCGCAGCCGGCACCGCCGAACAGCCCGATCTTGCCGCCCTTGGCAAACGGGCACAGCAGGTCGATGACCTTGATACCGGTCTCCAGCAGTTCGTTGCCGCCAGCCTGCTCCTCGAATTTCGGCGGGGCGCGGTGAATCGGCATCGTGGAGTCGGCGCCAATTTCCCCGGCATTGTCCACCGGGTCGCCGAGCACGTTCATGACCCGGCCGAGCGTCTTGGGTCCGACCGGCACGGAAATCGGGGCCTTGGTGTTGGTTACGCCGAGACCGCGCTTGAGCCCATCCGAGGCCCCCATGGCAATCGTGCGGGCGATGCCGCCACCGAGTTGTTGCTGGACCTCCAGGGTGAGGTCCTGGTCGTCGACCACCAGGGCATCGTATACGTTCGGCACTTCCTCGCGTGCAAACTCCACGTCCACGACCGCGCCGATGATTTCAACAATTTGACCCGTACTCATGAGTATTTCCTCTTTCGCTTGTAGTTGTGTATCGCTGCAATCAGACGGCTGCAGCGCCACCAACGATCTCCGATATTTCCTGGGTGATAGCTGCCTGGCGTGCCTTGTTGTAGGCCAGCTGCAAGTCGGCAATCAGCTCACCGGCATTGTCCGACGCGCTTTTCATGGCGATCATGCGCGCTGCCATCTCGCAGGCGACATTCTCGACCACGCTCTGGTAGACAATCGACTCGATGTACCTGCGCAGCAACTCATCCAGCACCACCTTGGCGTCCGGCTCGTAGATATAGTCCCAGTGGTGCTTGAGTTCCTCGTTGTCCTCTGCCACCAGGGGCAGCAGGGTGCTGACCTTCGGGCGCTGCGTCATGGTGTTGACAAATTCGTTCTCGACCAGGAACAGACGGTCAATCGAGCCCTCGGTGTAAGCATCCAGCATAGTCTTGATCGTGCCGATCAGCTCACCGATGTGCACCGTATCGCCGAGATGGCTGACCTGCGAGATGATACTGCCCGAAAAGCGCTTGAAGAACGCCGTTCCCTTGGCACCGATCAGGCACAAATCGATGCCCACCCCCTGTTGCTGCCAGTCCTGCATGGCTTTCAGGGCCGCCTTGAAGGCATTGATGTTGAGCCCGCCGCACAGGCCGCGGTCGGTTGAGACGATGATGAAGCCGACGCGCTTGACCTCCGCATGCTCAATGAGAAACGGGTGATGGTATTCCGCGTGGGCATTGGCCAGGTGCCCGATCACGTTGAGCATTTTCTGCGAGTAGGGACGCGTGGCGTTCATGCGGTCCTGGGCCTTGCGCATCTTGCTGGCCGCGACCATTTCCATGGCCTTGGTAATCTTTTGCGTATTCTTGATGCTCGCAATCTGCGTGCGTATTTCTTTCTCGCCCGCCATGGCCGTACCGTCCTACCAGCTGCCCTTGGCTTTGAAATCCTCGACCGCGCGGGCCAGTCCCGCCTCGATCTCGTCGTCATAGGCACCACTGTGGTTGATCTGTTCCAGCAGTTCCGCATGCTGCGAGCGCATGAAGTCATGCATGGCCTTCTCGAACGGCACCACCTTGCCCACTTCGACGTCATCCACGTAACCGCGGTCCACCGCGAACAGCGAGACCGCCATGTCCGCCACGGTCAGGGGCGTGTACTGGGGTTGTTTCATCAGCTCCATGACCCGTTCGCCGCGTTCGAGCTGCTTGCGGGTCTGCTCATCGAGGTCGGATGCGAACTGCGAAAACGCGGCCAGCTCGCGGTACTGGGCTAGTGCCAGACGCACCCCGCCGCCGAGCTTCTTGATCACCGGGGTCTGGGCCGCACCGCCGACCCGCGAAACCGACAGACCCGCATTAATGGCCGGGCGAAATCCCGAGTTGAACAGGTCGCTTTCCAGGAAGATCTGGCCATCGGTGATCGAGATGACGTTGGTGGGCACGAAGGCCGACACGTCGCCGGCCTGCGTCTCGATGATCGGCAGCGCGGTCAGCGAGCCGGTACGCCCGCTCACCTTGCCGTCGGTAAACTCTTCCACGTACGCGGCATTGACCCGCGATGCACGCTCGAGCAGTCGCGAATGCAGGTAGAACACGTCGCCCGGATAGGCTTCGCGGCCCGGCGGGCGGCGCAGCAACAGCGAGACCTGGCGATAGGCCCAGGCCTGCTTGGTCAGGTCGTCGTAAATGATCAGGGCATCCTCGCCGCGATCGCGGAAGTACTCGCCCATGGCACAGCCGGAATAGGGTGCGATGTACTGCATGGCCGCCGACTCCGAGGCGCTGGCCGCAACGACGATGGTATGTTCCATCGCGTCGTGCTCCTCAAGCTTGCGCACCACGTTGGCGATCGAGGAGTTCTTCTGCCCGATCGCCACGTAGATACACTTGATGCCGGTGCCCTTCTGGTTGATGATGGTGTCGATGGCCAGAGCCGTCTTGCCGGTCTGGCGGTCACCGATGATCAGCTCCCGCTGGCCGCGTCCAATCGGCACCATGGAGTCGATGGATTTCAGTCCCGTCTGCACGGGCTCGCTCACCGACTGGCGCTCGATCACGCCGGGGGCGATCTTCTCGATCGGCGAAGACTGTGCACACTCTGCCGGGCCCTTGCCGTCAATGCCGTTGCCAAGCGAATCCACCACCCGACCGAGCAACTCGGGGCCGACCGGCACTTCCAGAATTCTTCCCGTGCAGGACACCTTGTCGCCCTCGGTAATGTGCTTGTATTCGCCAAGGACCACCGCGCCCACCGAGTCGCGCTCCAGGTTCAGCGCCATGCCAAAGGTGTTCTGCGGAAACTCCAGCATCTCCCCGGCCATGACATCGGCCAGCCCGTGGATGCGCACGATGCCGTCAGTGACACCCACCACGGTGCCCTCCGTGCGGGCCTGGGCGACCACTTCAAAATTCTCGATGCGTTTTTGGATCAGTTCACTGATTTCAGTTGGGTTCAGTTGCATGTTCGAATCCTCTTGTTGGCTCCGGTGCTTGTACTCAGTGCGCCAAGGCCGTTGAAAGCTTGTCGAGGCGTCCGCGAACGGATCCGTCGATGACCAGGTCTCCCGCGCGGATGACAGCACCGCCGATCAGCGCCGGGTCGGTCCGCGAGACCAGCTGCACCTCTTTGCCGAGACGCTGCCTGAGGGCCTGGGTGATGTCTGCCAGCTGCGCCTCATCGACCTCGCTCGCCGAGATCACCTCGGCATTGACCGTGCCTTCGGCCTCGGCCCGGTAACGCCGGAACAGGATCTCGATATCCGGCAGCAGGCGAATGCGGTTATTCTCGGCCAGCAGGCGGATGAAATTGCGGGCGCGCTCGTTGAGCTGCTCCTCGCAAACCGAAATCAACAGCTCTGCTGCCTGCTGCCTGGACAGCGCCGGGCTGTCCAGCACGGCGCGCATGGTCGGGTCGCTGGCGACCGCCACCATGAATGACAGCATCTCGCTCCAGGACTCCTGTTCCTGGTGGGCGCAGGCCGCATCGAAGGCGGCGCGGGCATAGGGTCTTGCGGCAGTGGTGAGGTCTGACATCGGTCTTGGAAATGTGTTTCGTGGCCCTAGATCTGGGTCGCCAGTTCCTCCAGCATGTCCTGGTGTGCGCCGGCATCAATCTCTTTTTTCAGGATGCGTTCGGCGCCGGCCACCGCGATCACCGAGACCCGCGTTCTGAGTTCCTCGGTAGCCCGGTGAACTTCCTTTTCCACCTCGGCGTGGGCGGCTTCCTTGATGCGGGTGCCCTCTTCTGTCGCGTCGGACTTGGCGTTCTCGACGATTTCGTTGGCGCGCTTTTGCGCCTGGTTCAGGATATCGGCCGCCTGTTGCTTGGCCTCGGAGATCTTGTGCTCGGCATCGCGCTCGGCCAGCTCCTGCTGCTTGAATCCGCGTTCCGCCTCGGCCAGGCCGTCGGCAATTTTCTTCTTGCGCTCATCAAGTGCGGTCATGATCGGCGGCCACACGTACTTCATGCAGAACAGGACAAAGATGATAAATGCGAGGGTTTGACCGAATAATGTTAGACCTATGTTCATGTCTGGACTCTACTGGGTGGTTGACAGGAAAATGCTGCGCGCGCTAGACCGCGAACAGCACGTACAGGCCGATGGCAATGGCGATGACGGGCAACGCATCCACCAGGCCCATGACGATGAAAAACTGCGTCCTCAGCATGGGGATCAGCTCGGGCTGTCGTGCGGCGCCCTCAAGAAAACGCCCGCCCAGCACCCCGATACCCACGGCAGCACCGGCGGCACCGATGCCGAGCATGAGTGCGCCCGCTATGTACAGTACGGCTTGTGATAGTTCCATCGTAATTCTCCTGTTACCAGTTGCATGAAAATGAGGTTACAAAATGTGTCGCTAGTGGTGCTGATGGGCCATGTCGAGATACACGATCGTCAGCACCATGAAAATAAAGGCCTGCAGCAGAATGATCAGAATATGGAAGATGGCCCAGCCCAATTGCAGGAACCCGCCCAGGGTGCCCCACAGGATCCCGCCGCTGTACAGCAGCGCGATCAGGATGAAGATCATTTCCCCCGCGTACAGGTTGCCGAACAGGCGCAGCGCCAGCGACACCGGTTTCGAGATCAACGAAATGCCTTCCAGCAGGAGGTTCGCAGGTAACCCCCACTTGCCGAACGGCTGGAACGAAAGCTCGCCCAGAAAGCCGCCGAGGCCCTTGATCTTGATGCTGTAGTAAATCATCAGCACGAACACGGCCACGGCCAGGCCGGCCGTGATGTTCAGGTCCGTGGTCGGCACGATCTTGAAATACACGTGGTGCGGGTCCATGCCCAGTACGAAATGGCCGAACTGCCCGGCCAGCCAGGGGATCCAGTCCACGGGCACCAGGTCCATCAGGTTCATCAGCAGCACCCAGATGAAGACCGTCAGGGCCAGCGGCGCAATCAGGTCATTTTTCGCGCTGAACGAGCCACGCACGTTGTCGTTGATGAAGTCCACCACCCACTCGACAAAGTTCTGCAGTCCGCCGGGCGTCTCGGCCGTCATGGAGCGCGCCACGCGGTGAAACACGAAGAGGAACAGCGCACCGAGCGAGAACGACCACAGCAGGCTGTCCACATGGATCGACCAGAAGCCCATGTTCGCAACCTCCTCGGCACTGTGGGCAAAACCCCAGTGTCCGTCCGGATGCCGCCCGTAGGTCCAGTTCGTCAGGTGATGCTGGATGTACTGCGATGAAGTGACGGTGCTTGCCATGGCTCAGGTAACGGGCCGGGGGGCCGCCTCCGGTTTCAGCAACGGGATCGCCCAGTTGCAGGAATGCGCCACGAAATAGGTGGCCAGCAGCACCAGGGGGTGCACGCCCTCGTAGTGGATGAAGACCACGGCAAACAGCAGTATCGCGAGCATCATTTTTACGAATTCCGCACCGAAGGCGGACCAGACCAAGCCACGGATCTGCAGGCTGCGTTTTCTCGGGAACAGTTGGCGGGCAAAATACAGGTTGGGCAGCACGCAGATCAGACCGCCCAGCAAGGCCGACAGGGCCAGCTCACGCTGCAGCACGAACAGGAGCGCGGACACGCCAAGGGTGACCGCCCACTGCGCGATGAGTATGCGGTTCACCTGCAAGGGTACGTTCAGTTTTCGAGCCAATGTTCCAATAGGGTCCGGGGCCGGTCTGCAGCGGCATTCGCGCTGCCTCGTGCAACAGCCCCAACGCTCGCCTTTGATGGGCCTGTGGCTTGTTTTTCAAGAGGCGCGAAGTATACGGTTTGGACATCAAAATCTCAACCGCATGCGGGGTAGTTCACAGCCGCAAATTGGGGAGGTCTGCAGGTACCTATTTTCGCCCGCCGGCATATCCCGAAAGGGGATGGAGGTTGGTCCTAGAAACTGTAGCGCATCGAAAGAGCGGCCTTGTTTTCGCGCTTGCGAATGATGCTCGTGCCATCACGCTCCGCGGTCCCGTCCGTGTGATTCAGGCCGAGGTTCACAGAAAGTCCACGGGCCAGATCGTACTGGATGCCAAAGGCTGCAGAGACTTCATCCTCGTTCCCGATCTGCCCGTAGTGGCCCTCCAGGGAGAGCGACAGCACACCCGCCTTGATCCGGCCTCCCGCAGAGGCATACCAGCGGTCAGCTTTCAGCCCGTCGCTTGAGAGGTGTTCGTAGCCTGCACCGAGGTCCCAGCGCGTGCTGCCGAAGATCACCTCGGCCACGCCACTGAATGCAGTGGAGTCGAAGCTGCGCGAGCGGTCCTCGGTCGTGTACGTGCTGTCGGTATAGCGCGCGGTCAGCCGGTAATCGCGGGTACCCGTGGGGCGCTGGTAGGTCACTCCCAGATCCACGTTGTCATCGTCGTCGATCAGGCTGCTGAACAGCCAAGGACCAAAGCGCACGAGATAGCCTCCGCCATCGTCGCCGAGCCGGCCCAGGGCATCGTCAAAGGCAAGCGAGGCGTTGCCCGCCCCGCGCAGGCGCCGGGTCTGTTCGCGCACGATGCCGGACACGTTGCCAAGCACCACCGTGCCCCAGTAGCTGCCCACGGACAACGCGAGATTGTCCGTGTAGTCCTCTTCGGAGGAGGTCTCCGCCGCCGAGTCCGAGACGTACTGGCCGAAATAGGTCACGGCCGCCAGCCAGCGGTTGGACAATTGCGTGCTGGCTTCGAATTCGAAATTGCCGATGGCCTCGATGCGGTCCGCACCGCCGTCAAGGTCCAGCAGCAAGGGGAGATCGGCCAGCCCGTTCAGCACGTAGGTGACGTCACCGAACTCCATGGCCAGCGGGTCCTCGAGCGAGGACAGGCGTTCGTAGTTGAGGGAGACGACCTGCGCCTGCAGCGGAGCCGCTGCGACCCACAGAAGCGCGCAGCACAGAAGCGGTACGGCCTTGCGCATAGTCATGGACTCAGGCTTTTTTCGGCAGCGTGGATTCGAATGCGTGGCGGGCCAGCGCGCGCCCAGCCAGCAGCGCCTCGGTGTTGTCAATCGACCAGTGAACCCCGCCGTAGAGTCGGCTGATGCCGTTCTCCTCGGCCATCTGGGTCAGGCTGGTCCAGTGCCGGGTGACACCCCTCAACTGGGGCCACAGCACCTCGTCGGGTGAGCGCCCGGAAAATGCGATGTCATCGCGTCCGTACACCAGCGCGATCATCTCGGCCGCGGCGGCCCCGAAGGTGGAGTGCCCGGACGTGTAGGCGGGGAACTCGGGGGTCGGGATGTAGCTGAGCCAGCCGGGCTCAAGCGCGACTTTCGGGTCCGGGTTGCGAAACGCCGGGGCGCGCACGCGTATGGCGCTTTCCGGGCGTACGATGTCGTAGTGGAACTTGTTGTCCCAGGCGTTGATGGACGCATCGCACTGCGTCATGCCGATCAGGGCAAAGGCGTGCGCGAGTTCCATGAAGCTGAGCCCGCGGTCCTGGAGCAACTGCATGGCGATATAAAGGAAATGCCCGGGTGGCGTGATGCCCCAGGGACCGTCTTCCCAGAAAATCGCGATTTCGGACTCATCGGCGGTGCGGATGGTGCTGTCGGCACTGCCGAGGCGGCGGATGGTGTCGAATTCCTCGGCAAACTCGGGGCTCGCCGGATCGTAGAAGCCCCCAACCCGGAACTGTGAGCCGCTGGTCATGGTCCAGGGCTTGATGCGCCCGTGCCCCGGATACAGGCAGCGGTCAAACGATGCGAACGCCGGGCCCGGCTGCGCCCCGTAAAACGGGCCGGTCGGTCGCCAGCGCAACGAGTCCTGCCGCCTTTCATAGCGGCCAAGATAATAATTTACTTCACTGGGTTCGGAGCCATCGTCCGTTCGCATGTCCAGCACCCGGCGCCCCACCTGGCGGCCCCACTCCACGCCCAGCGACTTGGCTTCGCTGGCGGGAAAGCGCTTCAGGAAAGCCGCGCGATCAAACAGGAACGGCTGCTGGAAGGCTTCTTCGGCCGCCACCGAAAAGGCCACCCCGTAGGCCACCTCGGCATTGGCTGCACGCGGGCCTGCTCCAATCCCGAAGGGCTCTTCGTAGACCTGCTCGATGCCGTTCGCGGCCAGAAATCCGGCGGCCAGCGTCAGGCCATAGCAATAGGCAGCGCGGGGGGTCAGGATTCTCTGGTTGCGCACCGACTGCAGGGCCACGTCGGTCCAGTGGAACACCGTGTTCTGGTGCTGGGGCTCGAGAATCTGGGTGGTATAGGAGGCCCGGTGGCCGTAGGGACTTACGCAACCGGCAACCGGGAGAACGCTTGCTGCGGCCGTGGCGGCCAGAAATTTCCGTCTTGTATGATTCATGCCTTCCCTAGCCTGTATCGTCCGTACAGTGAGCCGTACCCGGGCCTAAATCGGGTATGCCTGTGCCGGTCAATCACGCGAAGTGGAGACCGGGCCAATGGGTGCGAAAACGCGAATAGTAACGATTGTTCTTAGACCATCAAGTCAGTATTCTCTATCCGGACATAGCCCCCCTTTATGGAGGGTGGTGTTTTTGCCCCGAGCTGGGGCAAAGACGGGCGGGTCCTGCAGGCGCACACCGGCTCGCTGGCCGTGCCGGGGCTGATTTGTCCGGGCTGCCTTATTTCGGGGCGTAGACAGCCATGCAATCTCAAAAACAAGGGAGGTGGCCGTATGAGATTGATTTTAACTACCGCGACCAGAGCTGCCCTGCTGGGGCTGGCAGTCCTGCTGGGTTCACCGGGCATGGCGGATGATACGCGGCACTCAGGCTGGTACGTGGGCGCAGGTGTGGGCCTCGGCTGGATGGCAGAGATCAAGCAGGCAGGCTGGAACCGGGACTCGATCTGTTATCCGGACGATGACTGCAGCCACAAGGCTTCCATCGGGGGTTACCGATGGTTCTACGACCATGACGCAGACCGTGGTAGCGTATTTGAATTTGCCGTTGGCCGGGTTTGGGGCGCCCTGCGCCTAGAACTCTCGGCAACCCGTCGCGAAAACGATCTCGGCAGGGAATTTACCGGTATCTCCTACCTGGACGGAACACCGATCCTGCCGGACACCACGTCCGGCTACACCAGCCAGTCCGTGGATTTGATAGATCGTTTGCGAACAGAGGGCCTGCAGTTGAATGCCTACTACGATTTCCCGCGCGCATACGCTCGCCTTACTCCCTACCTGGGGGCCGGGATTGGGTTTCCCGTGTCAAGCTCTACGGGCTGGTGTACAGAAGCGAGTACAGCTGCGATCACAGCTGCAATGCCGACCCATCTCCGCCTGGAGCCTATAATTCCTGGAAGGACGTGGATCTGCGCGACACCGAGTTTTCCGCACACCTGCATGCCGGGGCCGACTACAGCCTTACGGAGCACCTGCAGCTGGGCCTCAAGCTGACCTACAGCGAGGTCGGCGACCTGCGCGATGCGAAAGGCTACATTGAGCATCCGATCCCGGACCAGGTCTTTCATACAAAGATCAGCGACATCGACCACTGGTCCCTGCTGCTTAACCTGAAGCACCGGTTCGGCAACTAAGAAGCTCGAGGCAGCAGAATATGGGTGCCCGTAAACCTCTCGCGGGATTCAGTCTTGCGCTGAAATAAGCCTTTCGACGATGCCGCCGAACTCATCTAGATTGGCGTAGGAGATCGACACCTGCCCGCTTCCATTTTGACGGTGGCGGATTTTCACGCGGGCATGCAATTGCCCGGAAAGCTTTTCTTCCATGCGCTGGATGTCGGGGTCGGTGCGGCCCTGGCCGCGGGGGGGCTGTACTGTGCCCGAACCCATCCGCTTGACCAGCCTCTCGGTCGCGCGAACCGACAGGTTTTGACGGACCACGGCATGGGCGGCCTCCAGCTGCCCTGCTTCGTCCAAGGCCAGCAGGGCGCGCGCATGGCCCATCTCGATGCGCCCCTGGTCCAGCAGGGCTTTCACCGCGTTTGGCAGGGTCAGCAGGCGCAGGCTGTTGCTGACGGCCGTGCGCGAGCGGCCTGTGGCATCCCCCACCTGCTGGTGGGTCAGGCCAAAGTGCTCAACCAGGGTGGAAAATGCCCGTGCTTCCTCAAGCGGGTTCAGGTCCTCGCGCTGCAGGTTCTCGACCAGGGCCATGGCCGCCGCTTCCGAGTCGCTTGCCTCGCGCACGATGGCCGGAATCTCCTGCAGGCCAGCTTGCTGGGCTGCCCGCCAACGGCGTTACCCGGCGAGCAACTGGTAGTCCTCTCCGA
>VXPJ01000133.1 GCA_009839635.1 Pseudomonadota bacterium | reverse complement strand
CCGACACCCAATCTGAGCTCGCCAGCACCCCGCTGGGCGGCTACGTGAAGATGCTCGATGAGCGCGAAGGCAGGGTGGCAGAGCACGAGGTCCACCGCGCCTTCAACCGCCAGCCGGTCGGGACGAGATTTGCGATTGTGGCCGCAGGCCCGCTGTTCAACTTCATCTTTGCAGTGTTCGCCTACTGGGTGACTTTCATCGTGGGGGTTGAGGGGGCCAGGCCAACGGTCGGCGAGGTCGCACCGCAGAGCATTGCCTGGCAGGCCGAGATTCAGGCCAGCGACACCTTTGTGTCGGTCGAGGGTGTACCCGTGCACACCTGGCAGCAGACTTCCATCCAGCTGATCAACCAGGCGCTTGAACGCGGCCAGGTGCATGTGGGACTGCGAAACGGGGATTCCGGTTTGAGGGGTGTGACACTGGATCTGAGCGATACGCGTCGGCTGTTGTCCGAGGGCAACCTGCTTGAAAAACTGGGCATTACCCCCTGGCGGTATGCGCCTGAACCGGTGTTCGGCAGACTGACGTCCGGGGTCGCCAGGGAGGCCGGCATCCGGCAGGGCGATCGCGTGATCCACATGGACGGCGTGCCTGCACAGAGCTGGACCCAGCTGGTCCAGTACATCCAGGAAAGGCCCGGGGTGCCGGTGCACCTGCTCATCGAGCGCGATCACCGTCAGCTGGAGTTCGAGCTGACCCCGAAAGCGGACCGCCGCGATGGCAAAACCGTCGGGCGCGTGGGTGCGTATCCCCATGTGGATGAGGCGCAACTGAAGCAGCAACGCGTGGTGGTGCGCTACAATCCCCTGGATGCCGTCCCCCGCAGCTTCGTGAAAACCTGGGACGTGACCGTGCTGACCCTGAAGCTTCTGTGGGAACTGGTGCGAGGCGAGGCTTCACTGAAGAACATCAGTGGTCCGGTAACCATCGCCGAGTATGCCGGGATTTCGGCAGCGATCGGGTTTTCCGCCTTTGTCAGCGCGCTTGCGATTATCAGCATCAGTATCGGTATACTGAACCTGTTGCCGATCCCGCTGCTGGACGGTGGTCACCTGTTCTATTATCTGATCGAGATCATCAAGGGCAGTGCGGTGTCCGAACAGGTGCAGGTCATGGGGCAGCGCTTGGGTATAATGATGCTCGCCGGGTTGATGGGACTGGCTTTTTACAACGACATATATCGACTCCTTCAGTAAATAAAATCAATCAAAACCAGAAAAACAATGCGCTTCTTTAGAAGATTGGGCCTGATTTGCCTGTTCGCAATGCTGACCCTGCAGGTGCAGGGCGACAGTTTCCGCGTGCAGGATATCCAGATCCAGGGTCTGGAACGTATCGAGGCCGGCACGGTGTTCACCTACCTGCCCGTCAAGGTCGGTGACCTGGTCAGTGAAAACCAGACAGCGCAGATTGTCCGCGAGCTGTACAAGACCGGCCTGTTCAGGAACATCGAGCTGCACCGGGAAGAAGATGTGCTGGTAGTGGTCGTGCAGGAGAGGCCCGGCATTGCCAGCATCACCTTCGATGGCAACAAGATCCTCGACGACGAGCAGTTGACCGAGGTGCTGGACGACATCGGCATCGCCAGCGGCCGGGTGTTCAACCGTACCGTGCTCGACCGCCTGGAAGGCGAGCTGCTCCAGCAGTACTACGCGTTCGGCAAATACAATGTCGAGATCGACACCACGATCGATGAGTTGCCGCGCAACCGGGTGGCGGTCAGCATACTCATCGAAGAAGGCGATGTGGCCAAGATCAAGCAGGTCAAGATCGTCGGTAACGAAAGCTTCGACACCGAAACGCTGACGGAGAATTTCGAGTCCGGGCTGGCCCCCTGGTACAAGCTGTTCAGCACGCGTGACCGCTATGCCAAGCCCAAGCTTCAGGGCGACCTCGAGACCCTGCGCTCGCACTATCTGAACTACGGCTACCTGAAATTCGACATCAAGTCCACGCAAGTCTCGCTGAGCCCGGACAAGGAAGAGATTTTCATCACCATCAATATCGACGAAGGTGACCAGTACACGCTGGAGGACGTCAAGCTTGCAGGGAACCTGGTGTTGCCGGAAGAGCACATCCGGGCCTTGCTGTTTTTCTCGCCGGGGGAAACCTTCTCACGCGCTAGAGTGATCGCATCCACGGAGGCGATTCTCAACCGGCTCGGAGATGAAGGATACGCCTTCCCTAACGTTAACCCCGTCCCCGAGCTGGACGAGGAAAACAAGACCGTCAAGGTCACGGTCTTTATCGATCCGGGCAAGCGCACCTATGTACGCAGAATCAACTTCCGTGGTCACAAGATCACCCGCGACGAGGTCTACCGCAGGGAGTTGAGACAGATGGAAGGGGCCTGGTTCTCGCAAACCAGCATCGAGAATTCAAGGCGCAGGATCCTGCGGCTGTCGCACGTGGAAGAGGTGGAAGTGGAAACCCAGCGTGTGCCGGGGGTGGAGGACCTGGTCGATCTGGAGTTCGAGATCAAGGAAAGACTGGCCGGAAGCTTCAACATCGGCGCCGGCTACTCCGACAGCCAGGGCGCCGTGTTCTCGACCAGTGTCAGCCAGGAAAACTTTCTGGGTACGGGCAAGACGGTTTCATTCTCGATCAATACCAGCAAGGTCAATACGATCTATGCCCTGAACTACGTGAACCCCTACTACACCATTGACGGCGTGAGCCGGGGGTTCGGTTTCAACTACGTGCAGTCGGATGCGGAGGAAGCGGACATTTCGGACTTCAGCACCGACCAGTTCAGCCTCAGCACGAGCTACGGCATCCCGCTGACCGAAGTGGACCGCATCAGCGCCTTCGCGCAGGTCAGCAGCACCTCGGTGACCACCGGTGTCTACACTGCGCAGGAAGTCCTCGAATTAAAAGAGGACAAAGGCCACGACAACAACAACCACACCCTGAATA
>VXPJ01000107.1 GCA_009839635.1 Pseudomonadota bacterium | reverse complement strand
ACCGGGTAAGGGGAACATGACATGATTGAGATAGTTGGCTTGGCCGCCAGAACGGGAGTTTGGTACCCGATGTGGGACCATTACGGCCCGTACGAGGAGCGGGTAGCTCCCGGGGCGTTCGAAGATCTGGATGGGCCTATGGTCTTACGGTTCGACCATACGGGTTTACCCTTGGCCAGTATGGGGCCGGGGAGAGCTAATACCCTCACTGTTTGGCAAGATGAGGAGGGGTTATGGTACCGGGCTTACATCGACGACAGCCCGGCGGGTAATAACCTGTTACGAGCGGTACAAAGACGCGATGCTATTGAGTCGTCTTTTTACGGTCGTATGGTAGAGTGGGAGTGGGATAAAGATATGGCGAAACTAACCCTTACACGGGTTAGTATGGCACGCGGGGATGTAGCGCCGGTTACGTACGGCGCTAACCCATACACAAGCGTGGAGATACCGGGTAACGGTACCCCTACGGCACGTACGTCGGGTAGGCGTATGTTGGCTAGAATGGTAGTTTCGCCTAAGGAGGTGACACTGTGAGGCTCGAGAACCTCATCGAACAGAGAAACGCGGTTGCCCGCCGGGCGGAGCAGCTGCTAAACGACTCGGAGTCTGACGGGTTCGATTGGACGTCAGAACACGACGAGCAGGTGGCGGGTTTTAGGTCGGAAATAGACGACCTGGATACCCGTATAAATACCCGTATTAGTTTGCGGGAAGCCGCCCAAGAGCAGCAGTACGATGCGGCGCTAAACGACGCCCAGGATGCGGCGTCCCGTAAGGTAGCGCACCGTACTTTTGAGGACCAGGAGAAGGTACTTAGAGCTAAGAAGGGCGCGAACCTAAACGTGGACCTAACTTCGGCCCGGTCGTGGATGTTAGCCCGTGAGGCTGGAGTAGCTCCGGACGAACTGTTACGAGCGGCGTCCCGGGGCGAGCGGTACGAGGTACACGAGGGTGAGGTTATTACCCGTACCCTCAATGTGGGTACCGCCTCCGCTGGGGGCAATCTGGTGCCTACTATTTTGGCCTCAACCCTGTACAAACAGTTGTACGCTTACCCGGGCGTTAGGCGCGCTGGAGCTAGGGTTTTTATGACCCCTACCGGGGCGGCTTACGAGATACCCACTAGTGGTGCGGACCCGACTGTCAACAGTGTTTCTGTTACCCCCGAAAGTGGTGCTATTAGCGAGACTCCTCGTACGTTTGGTAAGGTAGAGTTTGGGGCGCATAAGTTTACGTCGCGCCTCGATTTGACCGACGAGTTTATCGCAGATACCATGCTGAACCTTTCCGGGTATTTGGGCGTGGAGTTGGGTAGGCATCTAGCCCACCAAGAGGAGTACGCTTTCCATACTGGTAGTGGTACCGGGGAGCCGCAAGGGTACGGGCTTATAGGTAACCATCGTACCGGTAACTCCGATAACAGTACGGTGATACGTACCGCCAACGATGACCTAGCTACCCAAGCGGAAGTGTTGGGTATGGTTCGAGAGCTGGACGAGGATTACACAATCAACGTCAAGTGGCTTGGCCGGCGCGCTTCGTTCCTCAAACTTATTGAGGCTAAGGGTACCGACGGACACTATTTGGTACCCGATGTGTACCAGATGGCGCCCGCCCGTAGATTGCGTGGTTATGTGTGGGTTATGGACCGGTTTAGTACCGACATGATCGACGGTACCGACGCCAGTTCAACCGACAATACCAATACACAAGTTTGCTCCCTGGCCGACTGGAATAGGTTCTACGCTATCCGTGAGGTGGGTAGTATGCAAATACGGTATAACCCGTACATACGCCAGGCTAACGGTGAGGTGGTTTATTTCGCGCAGCGTAGGTGCGATGGACGCCTGTTCGACCGTAGGGCTGGCAAGGTACTGTTTACGAGCGCTACCGCCTCGTGAGCGGTAAGGTTGAACCCCAATCCGGGCCTCGTACACTTACCCGCGGTAAACCCGTAAACCCGCCCCCCGAGGTACTGTCCCGGGCGGCGGCTAAACGGCGCGAGGCTGCGGGTACCAAAGACGTAGAGTCGGACGAAAAGAGTGGACGGTAGATACGCTACTGTAGCCGAGGTGCGGTTGGCGCTCCGAGCGCCAGCTAACGCCTCGGCTACATCGTGGGCGGCCGGTGATTTTGACCCGGTTCTAAGTAGGCATTTACTGGCGGCGGAGGAGTGGATAGATAACCATTGCGGCCAGCGGTTTACCGCCGCCGGGGATGACCCTACCGGTATGGCGTTACGGGTAGCGGGAGACGATCGTATCATCCTCACCGGTCCCGCCGCTACTAACGAGGCTACGGTAGTGGTGGCGGGTACTACCGTTACCGGGTGGAGGTGGCTGTTAGATGACACCTACCGGGGCGGGGTAGCGCGCCATATAGAACTACCGGTTAGAGCTATGGTATCCCCGCACCGTACCCGCCGCCCCGCTACTGTTACCGCCAGGTGGGGTTGGCCGGCGGTACCAAGCGGTATCAAAACCGTAGCGATCGACCTGGCAGCCCACCAGTTTATGATGGAGGAGCAGATCTCCAATACCGCCGGGATGCCCTCGATGGGGTATGTGTCCCCGGTACCTAGAAACTTACGTTTGATGCTTACCCAATACCGTCATCCTAACGTACTGTGACGCACCCTATTGTTACCGCCAAACAGGGTTTAGTAGACCGGTTCAACGAGGAGCCGGGACTCAACGCTTTTTACGGCTGGCCCGCCACCTGGGACCATAGGGGATGTGTAGTTGTTGGGGATGCGACCGCCACGTTTGAGCGGGCAGCTCTGGCGGGCGATCGTAGGGTACGGGACCGGGAGCTATGGCTGGTTACCGTAAGTGTTGTATCCGGTAAACATCATCGGTCTCCTAAACAGGCTGACATGCAGGCGTTAGGTACCTTAGACACGGTACTAGCCCGGTTA
>VXPJ01000119.1 GCA_009839635.1 Pseudomonadota bacterium | reverse complement strand
GGGTAAAGTGGTGGATTGTGTCAGCAAGATCAATACCGGAGGCAAGTATGACTCAGCCGCTTTCCAAAATTCGGTAGTCTTGAATGTTGTCGGAACTAATCCAGTAAACGCACATTCAAGCTACTTCAAAGTGCAAAGCTTTCGGGAGGGGGAAACGAAACTTGCAGCCTTTGAACAAGGCGCGATCACGCATGATGCTAAGATAGAAAAATCAGACCAGCGAAACGGCACCCGAATCATCTTTGAGCCCGATGGGGAGGTTTTCAAAAACTTCCACTTCATCCCCGGATACCTCGAAAACCTCATGTGGAATTATGCTTACCTTAATTCAGGTCTGACCATCATTCTTAATGGCAAAAAGTACCACTCTGAAAATGGCCTCAAGGATCTTTTGGGTCGAAAAACAAACGAAGAGAGCTTGAGGTATCCAATCATCCACCTGCGAGGCGACGATATTGAAGCAGCCTTGACGCATGCAAATCAGTACGGTGAGGAGTATTATTCGTTTGTAAATGGCCAATACACCACACAAGGAGGTACACATCTGGCCGCGCTGAGAGAGGCCGTTGTTAAAACAACAAGAGAATTTTACAATAAAAATTTCGATGCCGCCGATGTCCGCTCTGCCATCGTTGGGGCTATTGCAGTCAGAGTCCAAGAGCCTGTCTTTGAAAGTCAGACTAAAACCAAGCTGGGTTCTCAAAACGTGGGGCCGGACGGCCCGACGATGAGAACGTTTGTCAATGATTTCTTGAAAACACATCTTGATAATTATCTTCACAGAAACGCTGAGACCGCCAGTTTGCTTCTCAAGAGAATCCAACAGTCAGAGCGGGAGAGAAAAGAGATTGCAGGCATCAAAAAACTCGCCAATGAACGCGCCAAAAAAGCCAACCTCCACAACAAGAAGCTGAGAGACTGTCGCATACACTTTAATGATAAGAAAGACAAAGAGGAGCTAAAAGATGAGACAATGGTGTTCATCACGGAAGGAGACTCCGCAAGCGGCTCCATTACCAAATCAAGAGACGTTCAGACGCAGGCTGTATTCTCTCTGAGAGGTAAACCCTTCAACTGTTTCGGACATACCAAAAAAGTCGTTTATGAAAACGAAGAGTTTAATCTGTTGCAGCACGCACTCAACATTGAAGAGGGCCTGGAAGGACTTCGCTACCGAAAGATTGTCATTGCAACGGATGCCGATGTGGACGGAATGCACATCCGTCTATTGCTGCTGACATATTTCCTTCAGTTCTTCCCCGAGCTAGTGAGGAACAATCATATTTTCATTTTGGAAACGCCGCTGTTCAGGGTTAGAAATAAAAAGGAGACACGCTATTGCTATTCGGAGGATGAGAAGCAAAAAGCAGTGGCAGCACTGGGACATAAGCCGGAGATTACACGCTTCAAAGGACTGGGCGAAATCTCTCCTGACGAGTTTGCAGGCTTCATTGGAGAGGCCATCCGGTTGGAGCCGGTAATCCTGCAAAAAGAAACGAAAATCCAAGATCTGCTCGCTTTCTACATGGGCAAGAACACGCCCGACAGACAGCAGTTCATTATTGATAAACTCAGAGTGGAGAAAGACCCGGCAGAGCAGGCGATGCCGTAAATAAGACTTCCATACCCTAAGAGAGCACTCGTAAAGGATATTAAAATCCTTGAAAAGACGGGTGACACTAACGCCCGAAATTATTTTTTTGAAAATTTCTTTTAAAAAAAATTTGGAATTGTCCTCCTCATCATTTATGCTTGTTTTTTGATTTTCAATATTTAAACTAAAGAAAATGAAGAATATTAGAAAAACCGCCCGATTTGCCGTCATATCGCTCCTGATTGGGGCCGCATTATGGCAGTGCAGGACCGACGACAGCGTCGCTCCCGGGCCGCAGGAAGAACAAGGGTCTCATTTGGAGACGGGTATCCAACTGGGAAAGCAGTTGAAAAATCCCTACAGCGTAAAAAATATGCAGCGTGCATGGGACAACATCTCAGGCTCCGGCAGCGTAAACGCAGCAGACATGGAGGTCAAAACCACGCACTACTATGTGAAGTTTACGCCGCTGACAGAGGACGAGCTGGACATCCTGAAAGACGACACCACGCTCATCCTTTTTGATTACCCTTTGGACCGCGAGATTAAAGCAGGAAGCGGGGACTATTACCGTGACCCTTCCATACCCGAAGGACAGCCGACCCCGCAGTATTGTGCGGTGGAGGCCGATTATGTGTTCTCCTCCCGTGTGCGGTATAAAATCATGGAAGAGCTCTTCATCCCCGATGATTCTCCCGAAGGAGGTGCCCTCATAAACTAAGGCAGAGCGAGGCCAACGAGGAACTCATTGACAGGCTGGTGCACGAAGCCATGAAGCTGACCGGCAACCTGGAAGAGGCAGAAGAAGATGAAACTTCCAAAATCTGCATTTTTGGCTCCTGCAAGCCCAAATGGAGGCCGGCGGGCAGGCTCATGGTCTGGGATGACGCAGTAGAAGTTAAGACCCCGCATCAGGTATTTGTCCGATGGGAGTATTATACATGTGGAAATAACGGGAATGGAGGTCCGGAGGATCAGGACGACACAGACGAGAATAACAACTTCTATAGCTCTCAGTGCAGAGGAGCAATTTATCGCACGGAATACAGCACTACAACGGGCGGCTATGTGCCGCTGGAGGGCGCAGAAGTGCTCGCCAGAAGATGGTTTACCGTGCATAAAGGATTCTCCGATGCACAGGGATACTACTCCTGCGACGGCAAATTCAGAAACCCCGCTAACTACAGCATCAAATGGGAACGAAACGACTTTAGTATCCGGTCCGGCACTGTTGGTCAGGCACTCTACAACGGGCCTAAGAAAACGGGAAATTGGAATATAAATATTCGGGAGAACGATATCCAAGAGTTTTATGCAATGATATTTCAAGGGGCTAGATATTACTA
>VXPJ01000034.1 GCA_009839635.1 Pseudomonadota bacterium | reverse complement strand
ATATTGTTATATAGTCGGGCGAAATGTCACGGAAAGGCTATCAGCGAAATTTTCGGATCGTTGATAACATAAATCCTTTGTACCTGATTAGGAAAAATTTCCGGATCGTCGATCTGTCATTTAGGCGGTTCTGAATCTGGGTATTGAATCCCTGTGCAACCGGATAACGATTAACTATTTCTGTCTCGACACCTGCACACTATTTACAAAACTTGCTTCCTGAAGGGGCGAATCAGTCTCCGATCTTTTCTTCTTTTCCTTATCGATCAAAATTGCCACTGCAATGCCTCAATCTGACCGTACGGATACCATCTTGCGGTAAGGCACGCGCATTGCAATCGCCGAGATAGCAAAACACAAAACGAGGAAGGGTCCTGCGGGCAGATCCATGACTGCCGAGATCAGGATGGCTGCAACCACGGCGACGGCACCGCTCATGTAGGCACGCAGCAGGATGTAGCCCTGTCCCTTTCGTGCCGCCAGGGCCGGCAGAATAAGGCTTGCAAATACCACGTAGACACCGACCAACTGCACCGAGGCTGTAATCACCAGGGCAAACAGGAGGAAAAAACCGGTGCCGCTTTGAAGGCGCGGGGTCGTGAACCAGGCAATCATGAAAAGAACGTAGATCGGCAGGAAGGCGGCAATGTCTGCCCATGAGATGAACAGGATCTGGCCGGAGAGTACTTCGTTCAGCATCTTGCCTCCATGGGGGTCGTTGGCGAGGACAAGCAGGCCCAGTGAAGCGGTGACGATAAAGCTGCTGCCGATGACCCCTTCCTGCTCGTCCGGCGACACGCGCTCGATCCAGCGGAAGAACAGTGCGATGGCGATCCCGGCACCGAACGACACGCCCTGGTGCACCACCCAGAACGGGTCTTCCAGCCAAAGATTGAGCAGGATGAGGGCAAGTCCGACCACTTGTGCCGTGGCCAGATCAATAAAGACGATGCCGCGCTTGAGAACCTCGATCCCGAGCGGGGCATGGGCGGCCAGGACGATCAAGCCGGCCACCAGGCCCGGGGCAAGGATGTCAAGCAAACTAAGGTCGATCGCCTGCCTCCTGCAGCAATGTCAGTGTGACATCGAACAGGGAGAAGAGATCTTGCACCTCGGGATGGCCACCCACGGTGTAGGGAAGCTCCACCATTGGAACTGCGGTTTTCCTGAAAAGCCAGTCCGCGGCATCTGCGGGCTCAAAAGGTGCGAGCAGGATCGCCTTGGCATCGCTGTCCTGTGCCACTTCGAGTACCTGCGCGAGTTGTGATGCCGTCGGTGGAATCCCTGGAGTCCGTTCAAGCGAGGCAACCCGTTCCAGTCCGGCCCAGTGCAACAGGTAGGTCCACGACTTGTGATAAACGATCACCTTCATGCCACGCAGATGTTCTAGGCGTCCCTGCCATCTCGCCATGGCATCCGCCCAGCGAGCCTGGAAGGAAGAAAGGCGCTCCCGGTACGCATCGGAACGGGAGGGATCAATGCGTACCAGACGGAGTGCCAGCACATCAGCGAGAGTAGCGATGTTTCGAGGGTCGAGGTGAACATGTGGATTTCCGCTCGGGTGAATATCACCCAGGCTGCGGTCGATGACTTCGGGCCGCTCCAGCACCGTAACGTGATCGGCAGCCATGATGTGGCCCGGTTGGCCCGGCTGGACAATCTGCCGGGCACCCCTTTGCATCAGTACCGGCAGCCAGCCGACTTCAAGCTCGGCACCGGAACAGAACACGATGTCCGCTCTGCGCACTTTCGCAATCAGGCTTGGACGGGCACGGATGTAGTGTGCATCCTGTCGCCCATGGGTTGCAGAATGAACGATCACGTCATCCCCGCCGATTTCCTCGGCGAGCGCCGCCCACTCAGGTTCACAGGCCAGTATGCGGACCGGGTCCTGAGCTGCGGCCAGAGAGACGAGTGTGCTGCAAAGCGCCATACACAGGAGCGCTGCTCGCAAGCCCTTCATGGTTAAGCCTCCCATAGTCTAGAAGCTGTGCGCGGCATGAGCACCAAGACTCATGATGTATTGCAGGATGAACTGGTCGTCGTCTTCCCCGTTGAAGGACTCCCGGTTGTACTGGAATCGTATGCGCCCGAACTCGCTGTTGGTCCAGTCGATCATGGCGCTCAGCGAATAGGGATCGTGGGATAACTCCGCATCATTGGGCGTGGAGAGGCGTGAGTAGCGGGAACCGATTCTCCAGTTGGGATGGAACTTGTAAATCGCCTGGGCATACCAGCCACGGCTGTCTGCGCTGAGTGATTCGGTGACGTCGTCAAGATGCACTTCACACGTCGAGTGGTCGGCCGGATCCGTACACTCCTCATGCTCTTCCTGCAATACGTACTCGCCCGATTCGTCGCGCCAGAAATACTCGCTCTGGAGGATCAGCTCACGCTCTTTCGCATTGCCGGTGGGTGCCCAGGTGTAGCGAAAATCGATCGCGTAAAGGCTTGAATCGCCCGTGAACATTCCATCGGACAGGAATTCGGCCAGATCCATGTGTTCCTCGTGTTCTTCATGTCCATGTTCATCTTCTTCGTGCGCGTGTTCTTCTTCTTCATGTTCGTCTTCTTCATGCCCGTGCTCATCTTCTTCGTGTTCTTCGTGCGCATGTGCATCCTCGCCGTGTCCATGCGCGTCGTCTTCCCCATGGCCATGGGCATGTCCGCCACTGCGGTTGTAGGCTTTTCCGTCAAGCACGTAGCCGCCGATCCGCCAGGCCGAGTTGGCGCCGATGTCACCACCGAACCGCACATAGGCGGATCCGGCATTGCGACCGTCCCTGGAGCCCCCGAAAGGCATGTCATCGCCACGAAAGATTCCGGCACCGACTTCACCGTAAAGGTCTCCAGGCAAAACGAGGGCTACCTCGAGGCCATCGTCATTGAAATGACCGTCCAGGAATGCACGGTAGGGAAGTGGGCGGTCGGTGAAATCGTCTGCATGCTGGTGCTGCTCGTTCAGGTAGCCGAATGTCCACAGTGCACGCCCTGCCTTGACGCGCATGCCGTCCGGCAAACCGGCTCCGGGGAGGGTCTGGATATACGCTTCTTCCAGTTCGAGCTCGGTCGGCTCGCCCGCGTGAACGCCAAGGCCAAGCGTGAGGTTTCCAAAAAACTTGTCGTCGATATTGCCTGAAAGCGTGATTTCGCTGTGACCCAGCGCAAGGCCCTCATCCGGACGTTCGCCATGGTGGCCAAGCTGGAAACCGGGGATGCCCGTCTGCTCCTCGGAATACTCCGACAGCATGCCATTGAATACGACGCCGATCGCCGGATTGAAGCTGTTGTCAGCAACCTGCCGGGACGGCTGTGCGACCGGGGTATGTGCGTGTACCGTGTCCGCCACCCGGGATTCGCCCTGGAGTGCTTCCACCTGGGCTTCAAGCTCTGCGATGCGTTTTTCGTAATCATGCTTGAGAATCTGGATTTGTTCAGCCAGTTCCTCTGTGGTGGGTGCCGGTTGTGAATGGGCCACAGAGGCGGCTACCAGAATCGCCAACCCGATCACACATGCACGCGCAACACCGAAAATTTCATTGCTCACCAATTTCACTGCTACCTCCCATAGTGACGAAACACGGCCATAGTCTTTATGAACGTTACATTATAACATATTAGAATAATATAGCATCGCGTGTCATGCAGATTGCAGAGGTGGCTCACCTGGCAGTCGGGCCGCTCAGTCCCAGCACCTGCCGGGTGCTTCCAAAACCCGCCTTCTGAAGGAGTGCGTTCATCTCAAACGTTCGCTTCTTGTCCTCATCGACCCAGGTCGCCGTGTCCCGGTATGCCGCAATGACTGGTGCGGGAAACCGGTGCTCTAAGGCCCCGGCAACGACGAGTGCCAGATACCAGTCGAACGGTTTCAGATTAAGATTCCTGCAGTCTTCCAGCACGATGTAGGTGGTTACGGTTTTACAGGCCCCCGTATCAGCTACCATGGCCTCGAAGCCATCCTCACGGCGGTAGCCGGGCTCCGCCTTATCGAGAGGTTCACGTTCACTGGCATCGATTTCGAAGACCACACCGTGCGCACGCTTCCCGCGCGACGGGATCAGCGCGGCTTTGCCGGACCCGTCTTCGCCGACCTTCGAGAAATCAAGCGTGAAATGATCGACGTAAGCGTTTGCGAAATAGCGTGCGGAGGGACACCGGTTCGAAGCAGTAAGCCTGCCGGTCAACAGGTTGGAGCCGTACGCGAAGTAGTGAAACCGGTTCAGGACTCGGCCAGCCAGCGGGCCGCCTCCTTGGCAAAGTACGTCAGGATGGCATCGGCGCCCGCGCGCTTGATGGCAAGCAGCGATTCCATCACGCAGCTTCGCTCCTCGAGCCAGCCGTTTTGTGCGGCGGCCTTGAGCATGCTGTACTCGCCGCTGACCTGGTAGACGAAGGTCGGCATGCCGAATTCCTGCTTGGTGCGGCGCACGATGTCCAGGTACGGCAGGCCCGGCTTGATCATGACGATGTCCGCGCCCTCCTCGATGTCGAGTGCCACCTCGCGAAGCGCCTCGTCGGAGTTGGCCGGGTCCATCTGGTAGGAGTACTTGTCCCCGCCTGCCAGATTCGCTGCAGAGCCCACGGCATCGCGGAAGGGCCCGTAAAAGGCCGAGGCATACTTGGCGGAATAGGCCAGGATCCGCGTGTTGTGAAAGCCGTTGATCTCCAGGCTGTGGCGGATGCTGCCGATGCGCCCGTCCATCATGTCCGAGGGTGCGACGATGTCGGCCCCGGCGCGCGCATGCGAGAGGGCCTGCTCGGTGAGCACCTCGACGGTGGCATCGTTCATCACGTAGCCCTTGTCGTTGATCAGCCCGTCCTGGCCGTGGGAGGTGAACGGGTCCAGGGCCACGTCGCTGATCACGCCGAGTTCGGGCACGGCCTGTTTGAGGGCGGCGATGGCACGCTGGGCAAGGCCGTCCGGGTTGCAGGCCTCCTCGGCCTGTTCGGATTTCTTGTCGGCACCGATCACGGGAAATAGGGCCACTGCCGGGATGCCGAGCGCATGTGCCTGTTCGGCCTCCTCGAGCAGATCGTCGAGGCCGAGGCGCTCGATACCCGGCATGGAGGGTACGGCCTCGCGCCCTGCGTCTTCATGCACGAATACCGGCCAGATCAGGTCTGTGGCCTGCAGGCGGTGTTCTCGCATCAGCTCACGCGAGAACGCATCGGCGCGCATCCTGCGCATGCGGGTGCTGGGATAGCGAGGGCTCATGGGGGTTTCAGGCCTCCTGGCTGTGGGCGTTTGCCGATAGTAGCAAAGGTCGCCTGTGCTGTCTTGGAGGCTCAGCCGGTCGAGATATGCACTGTAAGACGGGTTTTCGTGCTCAGCGAATTGGTCACCAGGCAGGCGGCCTCGGCTTTTTGAAGTGCGCGGGTGGCCTTCACCGGGCTTTCATCGGCGGCGATCTCAAGCGTGGCCGTCAGCTGCAGTTCGGTGAACCGCATCACGCGCTCCACGGTCTCAAGCGTCCCCTGCGCATCGACATCCAGGCTTTGCCAGTCCAGCTTTGAGGCACTGGCAACGGCGCGAAACGTGAGGATCAGGCAGTCGGCGGCACAGCCCACCAGCAGATCCTCGGGGGACCACTTGTCCCCGGGTCCGTCGAACTGTTTCGGGGCGGCAACCTCCAAAGACTGCAGGCCGTTCGCGCGTGTGGTGATGCTTCCTGTGGGCCCGCCTTCGGCGCGGACCGTGTACTGATGCGGCAGCTTTTGCATGTCGGGAATCCTCCCTTGATCGGGTTTGCCATTTCGGTGTCAGCGGGGCGGCTATGATAGTATCTGGCCCAGGAAATATGAACCATGAAACGGCATCGAACCCGAGCCGCCAAGCCCGCACCCTGCCCCAATGACTGAACGGTCCGCTTCCGATCGTCTGATTGTCGCCCTGGATTTCGACACCGCCGATCAGGCCGATGCCCTGGTGGACAGCCTCGGGGATACGGTGGGCTTTTACAAGGTCGGCTGGCAGCTTTTCATCGGTGCTGGCTGGCCCTTTGTCCGCAGCCTGCTGGCCCGGGGCAAGAGGGTGTTTCTCGATCTCAAGATCGGCGATATCGACAACACGGTACGCGCCGCGCTGAACAATATACCGGATGAGTTTACAGGCCGGCTTGAGCTGCTGACCCTGCAGGGCAACGAGGCCACGGTGCGCGCCGCGAAAGCCGGACGCCACGGTGAAAAGCCTGCCCTGCTGATGGTCACCTTGCTGTCGAGCATGGATGGCACGGACCTGATTGACGGCGGGGTGGATGGTCAGCCCTCCCTGGACACCTCGGACCTGGTGCGCCTTCGCGCGTTGCGGGCATTGGAAGCCGGTTGTGAGGGACTGATCGCTTCTGGTCAGTCGGTGCGGGAGTTGCGCGAGGCCTTTGCGGACCGGGCATTTTTGATCGTGACCCCGGGCATTCGCCTGCAAGGCGAGGCCCTGGACGAGCACAAGCGCTCACTCACTCCCTATCAGGCGATCCTGGACGGCTCGGACTATCTGGTGGTCGGGCGCCCGATCGCTGGCGCTGCACATCCACAGGAGTCCGCCACCACAATCGTGTCCGAGATCGAGCGTGCCCTGCAGGAGCGCACAGCCGGCCCCTGAACTCCCTGCGATGTGATTCCAATGCCACGGGTGGACCCGCAGGTCGCCCTCACGTACGCTCAAGGAAACCCCCACATATATATAGGGGGGAATTGCTGGCGGGAATGCAATACCATTAGGGAAACCCGATACGTTCTGGGCCGAGCGGGAAAGGGAAATACCATGGATCAAGAGGACAAAAAGGCGGATACGCGCAAAGTTTCCGGCGAAGGTGCCGCAGCTGGCAGCGATCTGCAGATGATGCCCGAACAGATGCTGGACCTTGCGCAAAAAGCGGCCCGACTTGTGGTCGAGCGCATGGAAACCCTGCCGCAGGAGGGTGCCTGGGAAGGCGAATTCAAGGAGGAACTCGCGGACCAGTTCATGGGAGATCCTCCCGAAGCGGGTCGACCGCCCGAGGAAGTCCTCGAGCAGGCGGCACGCAAGATCCTGCCGATTGCCACTCGCCTGGATCACCCGCGTTGCTTCGCCTTTATTCCCACTTCGCCGACCTGGCCCGGCGTGCTGGCAGATTTCATGGCTGCGGCCTACACCATCAATACGGCCACCTGGCTGACTTCAAGCGGGCCGAGCCAGGTGGAGCTGGCCGTCATCGACTGGTTCAGGCGCTGGCTGGGGTATCCGGAAGGTGCGGGCGGGCTGCTCACCAGCGGCGGCTCGGCAGCCAGCGTCAATGCTCTGGTGGCTGCACGCGAACATGCGGGCAACCCGGAACGCGCAGCCGTGTACATGAGTGACCAGAGCCACAGCGCGCACGTTCGTGCCGCCCGGATCATTGGAATCCGGCCCGAGGGCATCCGCATGATCGCAAGCGATGCGTACTATCGCCTGGACATGGAGGCACTGGTGCGTGCGGTGGCGCAGGATCGTGAACAGGGCATCAACCCGATTGCCATATGCGCAAATGCAGGAGCCGCCAGCACCGGCGCCATCGATCCGCTGGAGGCGATGGCTGAGTTCTGCGAGAAGGAAGGGATCTGGCTGCACGTGGATGCCGCATACGGGGGGTTTGCCGTCGTCACCAGGGAAGGCAAGCAGCGCCTGCGCGGGATCGAGCGCGCCGATTCCGTCGGTCTGGATGCGCACAAGTGGTTCTTTCAGCCCTACGAGGCCGGCAGTCTCCTGGTCAAGGACATCCGTACGCTGGAACGCGCCTTCGGGGTACATCACGACGTCCTGCAGGATACGATTTGGGGTGCGAACCATCCCAACTTTTCGGACCGCGGCCTGCAGTTGAGCCGTTCATTCCGGGCCCTGAAAATCTGGATGTCCGTGCAGACCTTCGGCATGGCCGCGTTTCGCAGCGCCGTCTCCAAAGGAATGGAGCTTGCGAGCCGGGCCGAGCAGTTCGTGCGCGAAAGCCCGGACCTTGAACTGCTGAATCCCGTGTCCCTGTCGATCGTGTGCTTCCGAGTCAATCCAGCGGACGCTGAACTGGATGAGGACGCGCTGGAAAAAATCAACCGCACCGTGCTCGCCGAGGTGTTCTGGGATGACCGGGCGCTGATGTCCTCGACGACACTCGGCAAGACGTTTTCCCTGAGGCTGTGCATCCTCAACCACACGACAAGCTGGGAGGACGTACAGGAAACCCTGGAGACTATCGTCCGGTTCGGGAAAGAAGCCCGGGGTAAATAGGGAAGGCGCTTCGCTTGTCCGCCCGGATCAACCCGCATGTGAATGCGGGCTTGTATCCACCGCCGTGCCCGACTCAGGGCTACGATGCCAGCCAGTCGCGGGCGGGCAAAAATTCCTTGTACAGGGCTTCCTCGGGGCTGCCGGGTTCCGGATGCCAGTCGTAGTCGAAGTGCACCTGCGGTGGCAGGGACATGAGGATGGATTCCGTGCGCCCCCCGGACTGCAATCCAAACAGGGTGCCCCGGTCGTATACCAGGTTGAACTCGACGTAGCGCCCGCGCCGGTACAGCTGGAAGCGGCGTTCGCGATCCCCGAAGGGATGGTCTCGGCGGCGCTCGACGATGGGCAGGTAGGCCTCGAGGAAATGCTCTCCCACGCTCTTCAGCAGACGGAAATCCTGCTCGAACTCCCCGCTGTTGTAATCATCGAAGAACAGCCCGCCGATGCCGCGGGCCTCGCTGCGGTGGCGGATGAAGAAGTATTCATCGCAGTTTTTCTTGAACACCGGGTAGAGGCTGGCATCGATCGCATCACAGGCCTTGCGCGCGGTGCGGTGCCAGTCCACGGCATCCTCGTGAAAGCCGTAGTACGGGGTCAGGTCAAAGCCGCCGCCAAACCACCAGACCGGGTCCTGCCCGTCCCGGCTGGCCATAAAAAACCGCACGTTGCAGTGTACGGTCGGCACATACGGGTTGAGCGGGTGGATGACGGTCGACAGCCCGGTGGCCTGGAAGCGGGCTCCGGCAAGCTCCGGGCGCAGCTGGCTGGCCGATGGCGGCAGTTGCTCGCCGAACACGTGCGAGAAGCCGACCCCGGCCTGCTCGAACACCTGCCCGCCGCGCAGCATACAGGTGATGCCGCCGCCGCCCTCGGCGCGCTGCCAGGCATCTTCGATGAAACGCGCCTCTCCGTCCGCAGCCTCCAGGGCCTTGCAGGTTTGTACCTGCAGGCCTTGCAGGTACTCGATGACGGGCCGGATGTTCACGGGATGCGCGGACTCAGCTTCCGTGGCGGTACACTTTCATGCCCATCAGCTCACGCACCTCGCTCGGCACCCCGGTGCCCGCAGGTCCCGTAAGCACGTAGTCCAGGTGTGGCCCGAACCAGTCGCGTAGTCCCCGGGTGTCGGTAAGCACGGGATAGGAGGAGACGTTGGCACTGGTGGAGACGATGGCCCCCGCCGCCCGGCAAAGCGCACCCGCGGTGGCATGCCTTGGGATACGAAGGGCGATGCTGTCGTGCGTGCCGGTGATCCAAGTCGGCACCGATTCCTCGGCCGCCACTACCCAGGTCGTCGGCACATCGCTCTGGGCGCTGTTGATCTCAAGGCGCTGTACCGCATTCAACGGGCCGGTGTAGTCCTCCATGGCGTCCAGGTCCTCGACCAGCAGGATCAGGCCCTTGTCGGCGCTTCGCTGTTTCAGCCACAGGACCCTGTCGACGGCCTCCCGGCAGTGCGGGTCGCAGCCCAGGCCCAGCACGGTGTCGGTGGCATAGGCGATGACCCCGCCACACTCGATGATGCGCGCGGCCTGTTCGATCGCGTTGCTCAGCACCGTGGCTCCCCCGTGGGCATGGACTCAACGGGCCTTGACCCGCTTGGCAGGCGCCTTGCGCCGTGCGCCCTTGGCCGACTTGCGGGCGCGGGCCTTTTTTGCCGGCGCCGCGGCAATCAGGTCCTGGCACTCCTGCAGGGTCAGGTCGGCCGGTTCGCGGCCTTTCGGGATCTTGACGTTCTTGTTGCCGTCGGTGATGTACGGCCCGTAGCGCCCGTTCAGCACGCGGATGCCCTGTTCCTCGAAGTCCTGGATGACCTTGTTGGCATCGCGCTGGCGCTGTTCCTCGACGACCTCGAGGGCGCGCTCCAGGGAAATGGTGTGCGGGTCATCCTGCGGGATGGAGACGAATTTTTTGCCGTATTTCACGTACGGCCCGTAGCGCCCGATGCCTGCGGTGAGTTCCTCGCCCTTGGGGCTTTCCCCGAGGCTGCGCGGCAGCTTGAACAGCTCCAGGGCCTCATCGAGGGTGACCTCGTTCATTTTCTGCCCGGGCAGCAGTCCGGCGAAGCTGGGCTTGTCCTCATCCTCGCGGGTGCCAATCTGCACGTACGGCCCGTAGCGCCCCATGCGCACGCTGACCGGCTTGCCGGAGGCCGGGTCGGTGCCGAGTTCGCGGGCCTGCACGGCCTCCTCGCGGCTGACGCTTTGCTCCTTGTCCTGGATCAGGGTGCTGAAGGGGTCCCAGAAGGCGTGCAGTACCGGCACCCAGTCCTTCTCGCCGCGCGAGATCTCGTCGAGGTCGTTCTCAAGGTGCGCGGTGAAGTCGTAGTCGACGTACTGCGCGAAGTGCTTGGTCAGGAAGGTGTTCACCAGCCGGCCCATGTCGGTGGGCATGAACCTGCGTTTCTCAAGCTCGGCGTACTCGCGGCTTTGCAACGTCGAGATGATGCTCGCATAGGTGGACGGGCGCCCGATGCCGAACTCCTCCAGGGTCTTGACCAGGCTCGCCTCCGTGAAGCGCGGCGGCGGTTCCGTGAAGTGCTGCTCGGTGCGGATTTTCTCAAGCGCGACGTCCTCACCCTCGACCAGCGGCGGCAGCCTGCGCTCATCGGCATCCTTCTTGGTGTCGTCGAGGCCTTCCTGGTAGACCTGGATGAAGCCCGGGTTCTTGATCGAGGAGCCGGTGGCGCGAAAGTGGTTGCCCGCCCCGCACTCCAGGTCCGCGGACACCAGGTTCAGCGTGGCATGCATCATCTGGCAGGCCACCGCCCGCTTCCAGATCAGGCCGTACAGCTTGTTCTGGTCGGGGTTCAGGAACTTGCGGACCTGCTCGGGCGTTCGCATGCACGAGGTCGGGCGTATCGCCTCGTGGGCCTCCTGGGCGTTCTTCGAGCGGGTCTTGTACAGCCGCGGCTTGGGCGGCAAATCGTCCGGGCCGTACTGCCCGGAGATGTACTGGCGCAGCTCGGCAATGGCTTCACCGGCAAGCGCCACCGAGTCAGTGCGCATGTAGGTGATCAGGCCGACCGGTCCATCGCCGAGGTTGATGCCCTCGTACAGCTGCTGGGCCGTGCGCATGGTTTTTGAAGCCGAGAAGCGCAGCTTGCGCACCGCTTCCTGCTGCAGGGTCGAGGTGGTGAACGGCGGTGACGGATACCGGTTGCGTGCCTTTTTCTCGACCTTGCGCACTACAAGGCGCCCCTCGGCAAGGTCCTCAAGTTCCTTGCGTGCTGCAGTGGCCTTGGCCTCGCTGTCGATGTCGAACTGCTTGAGCTTGTCGTCCCGGTAGACTTGCAGGCGCGCGATGAAGGCCTGCTCGTCCTTCTTGCAGTCGGCCTCCAGGGTCCAGTACTCGCGCGCGGTGAATTTCTCGATCTCGTCCTCGCGCTCGCAGATCAGGCGAAGCGCGGGGCTTTGCACGCGCCCGGCCGACAGGCCCTGCTTGATCTTCTTCCACAGCAGCGGCGACAGGTTGAAGCCGACCAGGTAGTCCATGGCGCGCCTGGCCTGCTGGGCGTTGACCAGCGAGTCGGAGAGGCTCCTGGGATTCTCGATCGCATCGTTGACCGCCTGGCGGGTGATCTCGTAGAACACCACCCGGTACACCGGCTTGCCGTTCAGGGCGCCGCGTTCCTTGAGCAGCTCGTACAGGTGCCAGGAAATGGCCTCGCCTTCGCGGTCCGGGTCCGTCGCCAGGTACAGGGCGTCTGATTTTTTCAGCGCGCGCGTGATGGCCTTCACGTGCTTCTCGTTCTTGCCGATGACCGCGTACTTCATCTCGAAGCCGTGCTCGGGATCGACCGCGCCGTCTTTGGGGATCAGGTCGCGCACGTGCCCGTAGGAGGCGAGCACGCCGAAATCCTTGCCCAGGTATTTCTCGATGGTGCGGGCCTTGGCCGGGGACTCGACGATGACCAGGTTTTTACTCATCTGCAGACGGGTTCCTCGTTTTGGGTGCCGGGGACCGGGGGTTCGGCGATCCCCGTCCGATGACAACAGCTTCGGCGGCAAACTAATACGCTGTTCTGCTTCGTTTGTAAATACGTTTCAGGATTTTGCGATCCGCTCCCTCCCGCAACCTCCGGAACGGGGGCACATTTTTTTACAACAGAAATTGTATAACGTGAAGACCCGGGTATATATTGGGCCGCAACGAGAATGCCCGACCCGTCGATGTTTTCAAGATTCACCGTTTTGCTCCTGTTGCTGGCGTGCACCTCCGGTGCCTGGGCCGACGGGCTCTATGCAGGCGTGCGCCTGGGCCATGCCCGGGTCGACGTCAAGCACGACAAGGACGTGTTCTACAACGCGGGCGTCCTCGATGCACACCCCGGCGGCAGCCACACGAGCGACAGCGACACGCAGGAAGATTCGATCAACTCGCTGAGCGCGGTCCTTGGCTACCGCACATCGCTGGGTGCCAATACTTGGGTGTCTGCGGAGATGGCAGGCTCGGCGTACTCGGGAAGCGTGCGCGGCTTTCTCAAGGGCTCGTACCGGGGCGGGTCGACCCCCGTACCCTCGGAGCAGGTATTCCCCGGGGCATGGAAGGCGGAAAAGGATCACAGCTTCGAGATCCACACACGACTCGGATATGTGCTCGGTGGCCACCGCTCCGTGTACCTGCTGGCCGGGCTGGCGTGGCTGCAGACCACCATGCGCACGAGCTTTGACAACCTTGCGAGCGAGGGCGCCATCATCCGTGGCACAAGCCGCAAGACGCGCAGCACCACCCCGTGGGTATTTGGCGCAGGCCTGGAGTTCGGCAGCGGCCCGCACCGCCTCGATGTCCGCGCCCAGTATTCGAGCTGGGACATCGGCTTCTCCACCGGGGACGGCAACGCCGAGGAAAGCGCCTACGTGCCCTCGGGCTTCGATGCCGAGGAGATCGGTCTGACCGTGGGGTACGTGCGGGCGTTCTGATGCCGGCAGTGCGCGGGTGTGTGCCGTGCCGAATTGCCCCGAAGAACAAAAAGAATGTACGCTAGGGCTTCATACTGATGCTTGCGGGCTTGAAAACCAGCCCGTGTCTCACAAGAGCAAGGGGGTTTGCCATGAACCAATCCTATTTCCAAACGGCGGCACTGGTCGCCTTGATCGTCCTGTGTCTGGCCGTCCCGGCACAGGCGGGCCTGTACATCAGCGGCGACTTCGGCATGAACTTTGGCTCGTCAATGACCATTGACGGCCATGACACGGACCGGGCGAGTGTTTGCGATGAATACATCAACCCCAGCTATGCTTCTGCCGCAGACGGATCGGGCATGAGCTGTACTGCCGGGAATCGTGGCAGCGACAGCCTATGGTACAGCCGACACGGCTCCGATGAAGGCCCTCTGTTTGCCCTGGCAATCGGTTTTGACATGCCGGATTCGAGGATCCGTACCGAGCTCGAGTATTTCTACCGCGACACCGGATATGACGAAACCTCTTATGTAGCCGGAGCGGGCGGTGTCATTTGGGCTAAGCTTGGCGATGAGATCAAGACCGCAGAACAAACCATCGACAGCGTGACCTCGCATAACCTGTTCGTCAACCTGTACGTGGATTTTGCAGGCCATACGCGCTTAACTCCGTACGTCGGCCTTGGTATTGGCCTCGGCTTCACGGAAATGGACTACGGCGCTGTATTCTCACGCAATATTGATCCTGCGGCCATCACAACGGGCAATCATCTGCCCAATGCGGCCGAAATCCAGGCCAACCTGGCCGGAACGACCACGGTTGAGCATGAGGAGCTCGACGATACGCTGTTCGGCTATCAGCTGATGGCAGGCCTCGATTACCTACTCACAGACCACCTGGTGCTTGGCGTCAAGGCCCGCTGGGTGGAGTACGATTCGTTCAAGGACAAGGACGAGTGGGACGCCCTGCGTAGCCACCCGTCTAATCTGCGAAGAGACGGTAGCGAGCCGGTGGTGTACGACATCAAGGTTGACGACATGGAAATGTTTGCCGTCAGCATGGTTTTGAAGTACAAGTTCTGACAAGGAGGATCCTGTGCCACGCAATGTTCTGGTCACCGCCTGTGTGCTGGCCCTGGTGGCACTGCAAGCCCCCGTACAGGGCGCTGGCCTGTATATCAGCGGTGATTTCGGCATGAACTTCGGCTCGTCGATGACGCTGGACGGCCGCGACAATGACCGTGCCAGTATCTGCGATGAATACATCAACCCGCTCTATGCCTCGGTCACGGATGACGGCTCCGGCTACACTTGCACGGATCCGCGAGGGCGAGGGGACGCCTGGAAGGGCCGCTTCTCCTCCGCCGAGGGCCCTCTGTTCGCCCTGGCCGTCGGCTTTGACATGCCGGACTCGATGCTGCGCACCGAGCTCGAGTATTTCCATCGCGATACCGGCTACGACGAGACCTCCAGCTCGATTCGCCCAGGAGGTAACCTGATTGCCAAGATCGACGGGGAACTCCTGACCGCGAATCAGACTGTCGACAGCGTCACCTCGCACAACCTGTTCGCCAACCTGTACATGGATTTCGACGCCTCCGGGCGCCTGACCCCGTATGTCGGTGCGGGCATCGGCCTGGGCTTCACGGAGATGGACTACGGCGCGGTCTTCCAGCGCAACATTGACCCTGCGGCCATCGACACGGGGGACGGGCAGCCGAACGCTGTACAGATCAAGGCTAACCTGGCTGGCGTGACCACGGTCGAGCACGAGGAGCTCGACGACACGCTGTTCGGCTACCAGCTGATCGCAGGGCTGGACTACATGCTCACCGACCACCTGTCTGCAGGGCTCAAAGCACGCTGGGTGGAGTACGATTCGTTCAAGGACAGCGATGAGTGGGATGCCTTGCGCAGTCACCCGTCCAATCTGCGAAAAGATGGCAGCGAGCCGATCGTGTACACCGTCAGGGCTGACGACGTGGAGATGTTTGCGCTCAGCCTGACCCTGAAATACAAGTTCTGACAAGGAGGAAACTGTGCGATACCACGTGATGAGGGCTGCCTGTATGGCAGCCATGCTGGCGGTGCCGGGCTGGGCCCCGGCAGCAGGCCAGGGCCTTTACCTGAGCGGCGACTTCGGCATGAATTTCGGCGCCTCGCTGGATTCCAACGGGGCGAGCAATGACCGCGCCAGCATCTGCGACGAATACATCAACCCGCGGTATGCCAGCGTCACCGACGACGGGCAGGGCAAGAGCTGCACGGCTCCGGGTCGCGGCCTTGGTGACGGCTGGGACAACGGTTTTTCCTCCGATGAGGGGCCGCTGTTTGCCCTGGCGCTAGGCTACCGGCTGCCGGACTCGATGCTGCGCACCGAGATCGAGTACTTTTACCGCGACACCGACTATGATGAGACCGCCCCAATCCCCTCGGCCGTGGGGGTCAACCGGAGCAAGATCGCCGAGGAGATTGCCACCGCCGTCGACCGCATTGGCAGCTTCGTCTCGCACAACCTGTTCGCCAACCTGTACATGGACTTTGCCGGGAGCGGCGCGCTGACCCCGTATGTCGGGGCGGGCGTGGGCCTTGGTTTTGCCGAGGTGGACTACGGCAGCGTGTGGGCGCGGGAACTGGACCCGGCGAAGATCAATACGGGTGCCGGGCAACCCAACGTCAATGAAATCCGCCAGAACCTAGCCGGTACGACCAGTGTCGCTGATGAGGAGTTGACCGACACCCTGTTCGGTTACCAGCTGATTGCGGGCATAGATTATCAACTCACCGATCATCTTTTGGCCGGGCTCAAGGCGCGCTGGGTGCGGTTCGAGGACTTCAGGGACAGCGGTGTCGTATGGAACCCGCTTCGCAGCCATCCGCCCTATATCCGCAAAAGCGGCGCCGACCGGGAAAAGGTGGACGGTGTGTTCAAGCTCCGAGACGTGGAGCTTTGGGCTGTCAGCCTGACGCTCAAGTACCTGTTCTAGGCTGCGCCGATCGGTTCAGGGGCCGAGTGCGGGAACGGTAGCGGGCTGGGCTGGCGAACAGCCCCTGACATCCACTGCCGAATTTCTCCTATTATCAGGCCGACAATTTCCTGATGATCTCGTTTAAATTTTCTACCGGATAAAATCGCATAGCCTTGCTTTTTTCACTTCCCCTGAAAAGCAAATCATGTGTTTGGAGCGTAAGCAAGTCCGCACGCGCTGTGGCATACGCGATGCCATGGCTTCTTTGATGTGATCCGATCGTATAACCATCGCGGTAGCCGCGGAGCGCATGACTCAGCAATGCCAACTGCCGATGATTGAATTTGCCTATCTTCTTCAGCTTGCCTTCCAGTACGGCAACTTGCTGGATCTTTTTATGTAGATGCTTTTCCAAGTCTGCGATCGAAGAAATAATGACCTGTAGTTGCTGGATGATGAAGTAGGTCAGATCGTTTTCGTCCGTCTCGGAGTACAAGTATGCATACCCATACTTCGCGGGGGCTTTCCTGATATTCCCCGAGATGGACAAAAACTCGAACAGCCAGTAATTTTGCCTGAGCATGGACCAGTAGAACAATGCGCGTGCCAGCCTCCCATTGCCGTCTTCGAATGGGTGATCGAAGCCGATCCAGAAATGCAGGATGATCGCCTTGATGATGGGGTGTATGAAATTTGAGCCTGTATGTTCTTCGTTTGCGAAGACACATAATGCCTTCAGCCGACCAGGAAGTTGGTCAACCGAAGGCGGGACATGCAGTATCTTGCCACTTTTATTGTCAAATACACGCACACGTTCGTCTTCGTTCGTTTGCAGTTTTCCGGCGGCTGCGCTGTCCTCCAGCGTCTGATCGGTCACCATCTTGTGCAGCTCCAAGACCCGTTCGGGTATCAGATCTTCGCCCTTGATATCTCGAATATGGCGCATCGCAAGATAGTTGTTGAGAATCATCCGTTGATTTCGATCCTTGGGTTTGCGCCCAGACCTCAGCATGTTGGAAGCAACCTTTCTGGAAGTCGATGCGCCTTCCAGTTGACTTGAGCGGATGGCCTCCAAGATCAATGAACTCACGATATATCGGTTTCTCGTATCTGGATTGGTGATCTGATCGGAGATGGCGACCTGGCCTGTAGCCTTGCCATCAATCTTGTACAGCATCTCCAACACCATATCGGGCATACCAAAGCTGAAGTTTGTGCCCCCGGCATCCTGTAAGGGAATCACTTTTCTCGGCTGAGAGCGAGCGAGCTTGATCGTGGCCCACCAAAGTTTGTGGTCGAAGCCTTCGGGTGGGTCTCTGTGTCTCAACTCAGACCAGTGCAGATACTTGCCATGTACTGTAGGAAGTGTCTGGGCGAGGGGAGGTGAAAACAGCTTGCCCAACTCTTCGTGGTTGATCGTAGCCATGATATCTTTCAGGGATGGCGCGGCTTCAGGTCTTTTCATAATGGATCAAAACTATCAATTCTTGGGCTGTTGATAGGACAGTATATCAACAACTATCAATTGAAAGCAAATTGATAGGTATTGATACTTATCTATCAGTTCCTATCAAAAACCAATATATTGATAGGTATTGATACTTATCTATCAGTTCCTATCAAAAACCAATATATTGATACGTGTTTATCAATGTTTCCGAAAGGTCCATCCCGGAGAGAGACCTTGTGCTCCATGTGCTTGTGTGCGAGCACTCAGCAAAAGGGTGTGTGCACGCTCTGGGAACTGGTGGCGAGGGAATCGCTACAGACCGAACCCCCCCCATATCATAGGCTACTCCCTCGCCGAACATTGTAGTAGGGTGACGCCCTTGATTTGTCTACGGCCAATGTGAACCGCTGAACATTTCAGCGGATCGACAGCACATGGGTCAATCAACAGGGAGAGACTGTGAGGGATCACGTTGCCGTCTCGCTGATGGCTATCCTGCTCACCGCCTGCAGCAGCGGTGGAGGTGGCGGCAGTCAAGACAGTGCCTTGCCCGTGATGCCAGGGGATGAGATGGTATCCGGGTTGCAACTGCCCGCGCCCTCGAACACCCAGACGACAAACACCCAGGCCCCGGGCACCCCCACGCCTGCACAACAGTCGACGACTTCGACACCTCCCCCCTCGACGGAATCGATCTCACCCACGAGCTACGGCCGTTGGGCGAACTTCAACCAGGGGTATTACCGGGTAGAGGAGACCATGTGGGATGAAAACAGTTCGCACTGGGTGGTCCATGGCACGTCCACCGGCTCGGTCGACAATCTCCCGCAGGGTTCAGATGGAATCAAGTTCGAATACACGGGTCCCGTCTGGGGCCGCATTTACGAAGGCACGCTCGATCACAACGGGGTTTGGGAAGCCAACGACGGCGACCAGGTGTACGGGAGCCTGCGGGCCGTGTATTGGACACGTGATCGCTACCCCCGCCGAGATGACTACTTGAACATTTCCCTTGAATCGATGTACAAGGTATTGCCCGGTGGCGGGATCGTCGGCACGAGGTGGATGTCTTTTGAGGGCGATGTCGGCACGGACAAGTATGCCGAGGGCTATGATCCTGCCCTCGATGTCGCAACCTTCAGGCTGCCAGCAAACCAGTACGAGACCAGCCACGGGAGAGAACAGGGTGAGGCGGTGGGCAGCTTCTACGGCTCCAACGGAGAGGCAATTGCGGGCACCTTCTGGTATCGGCGCGGCGGTAACCGGATCGAGGGTGCATTCGGCGGCAAAAGGTAGGTACCGCAGGCTGCTTGGCAACGACGCATCCGGCAAGCAAATTCCCCGTTCAATCATTTCGGGACCCCCCATCTTGTGGGCAGGCGGCCCCGCCACAAAGCGTGATCTCCGCCAAGACCATCCCTTAGCTACGTGTAGCCCCTGGAGATTATTTGCTAAACTGAATTTCCCCGAAGCCCCGACCAAACCGCGTGCAGGGCTGCGGCAGACATCATGTGCACGAACCCGTACAAGGCGGCTTGAATCCCATGGCATTACTGGACATCTTGCATTTTCCGGACCCGAGGCTGCGCCGAAAGGCCTTGCCCGTGGAGGTTGTGGACGATGCCCTGAAAAAGACCGTGGAAGACATGTTCGAGACCATGTATGACGCCCCGGGGATCGGGCTCGCCGCCACCCAGGTCAATATACTGCAGCAGGTGGCCGTCATCGACGTCTCGGAAGACAAGAACGAGCCCCGCTGTCTAATCAATCCGAACATCATCGAGCGCGAAGGTGAGGAGGAGATGCGTGAGGGGTGCCTGTCGGTACCCGAGATATTTGCGCATGTGAAGCGTGCGCAGAAAGTCACGGTCGAGGCACTGGATCTTGAGGGCAAGCCCATGACCCTGGAAGCCGAGGGTCTGCTGGCCGTGTGTATCCAGCACGAGATCGATCATCTGCAGGGCAAGCTTTTCATCGACTACCTGTCTCCGCTCAAGCGCGACCGCCTGAAAAAGAAACTGCTCAAGGCGCAGAAGACTGCACAAACCGAACCAAGCGGAGCCCGCGCACCTTCCCTGTGATCGCCCGATCAACCCGTATTGCGTGTGCAGGGTGACCCGTGTCCACGCCTCTTGATATCGTATTTGCGGGCACTCCGCAGTTTGCTGCGACCCTCCTGCAGGCCCTGCTTTCGCAGGAGCACCATATTGTTGCAGTCTACACCCAGCCAGATCGCCCGGCAGGGCGCGGGCGCAAGCTGCGCGCGAGCCCGGTCAAGCAGCTTGCAGATCAGGCAGGTCTTGCAGTTCGCCAGCCCGAGCGTTTCGATGAACACGAATGTGTTCGGCTTGCGGCATTGCAGGCGGATGTGATGCTGGTCTTTGCCTACGGCCTGCTGCTGCCACGGGAGGCCCTGGATCTGCCGAGACTCGGCTGTATCAACATTCACACCTCGCTGTTGCCGCGCTGGCGCGGTGCTGCCCCGATCCAGCGAGCCCTGCTCGCAGGAGACCGCGAGACCGGGATTTCTTTCATGCAAATGGTCGAGGCCCTGGATGCCGGAGCCGTCCTGAATCAAGCACGATGTGAGATCAAGCCCGGGGATACGACCGCCCTTCTGCGTGAGCAGTTAGTGCAACTGGCCTGCGACGAGATGCCCGAGGTACTGGGTGACCTGGCTGAAGACCGAATCGAGCCCAAGGCGCAGGATTCGAGCAAGGCCTGCCATGCCCCCAAAGTCGATAAGTCCGAAGCGTTGATTGACTGGCGTGAAAGCGCGGTACAGATCGAGTGCAAGGTGCGGGCCTTCAACGACTGGCCGGTGGCCTATACCTTCTTGGGACAGGACCGGGTGCGCATCTGGGAAGCCCATTGCCTGCCTGCAGATCCGGATGGGGTTCCGGGCACGGTAACGGAGGCTCGAAAAGCCATTCAGGTGGCCACTGGAGAGGGCATGCTGGGGATTGACCGCCTGCAGTTGCCGGGAGGCAAACCCCTGCCCGCTCATGATTTTCTCAACGCCCATGATCTGGGCGGACAACGTTTTACCGCAGAGGCGGTGGGTGTATGAGGGCTGGACTCCCTAGATGTTGTGGGGTTGTGGCCAGGAAGGTGCAAATGGGGTATTTTTCAGGCTCCAGGCCCCCCAAAATAGCAGTATGAAAACCCTTGCCCGGCGAGCATGACTTACCCTATGCTGCCCGCCTGCATACCGACTGTCCACAAGTTTGGATAGACGAGGCATTCTATGAAGATAATCATACTGGGGGCTGGCCAGGTTGGCTCCTCCCTGGCCATCAGCCTAGCCAACGAAGGCCACGACATTACCCTGGTGGATGCGGATCCGCTGATCCTGCAGGACATTCAGGGTCGGGCCGATCTGCGTACCGTGGTCGGCAAGGCTTCGCACCCGACCCTGCTGGAGGAAGCCGGAGCACGGGATGCCGACATGATCATCGCCCTGACGCAAAGCGATGAGACCAACATGGTGGCCTGCCAAGTCGCCTACACGCTGTTTCATACGCCCACCAAGATCGCGCGCATTCGTGCACTCGAATACTTTTCCCATGACAACCTGTTCGTGCAGGAAGCCCTGCCGGTGGACGTGCTGATCAGCCCGGAATACCTGATCTCGCAGTATATCCAGCGCCTCATCGAACACCCCGACTCCCTGCAGGTGCTGGACTTTGCCGACGGGCGCATCAAGCTGCTCGCGCTTCGCGCCAGCAAGCGCATGATCGGGCGAAGGCTTGGCAATATCTGGGAGCTGATGCCGGAGACCGAGGCCAAGGTGGTGGCCGTATACCGCAACAACCGCTCCATCCCCATCAATGACCTGACCATCATCCTGGAGAACGACGAGGTGTTCTTCCTGGCCTCCTCGGAGAATGCCATGGCCATGACCGGCCAGTGGCGCGGCGATGACCATCCCTACAAGCGCATCCTGCTCGCTGGCGGCGGCAACATCGGCTACCACCTTGCGAAATCCATGGAGGATGACTACCAGATCAAGATCATCGACCGAAACACCAAGCGCACCAAGTTACTGTCCGAATCCCTCAACAAGACCATCGTTCTGCAAGGCGATGCGGCCGACCAGGACATGCTGCGCGAGGAGAACATCGATGATATTGACGTCTTTTGTGCGCTCACCAACGACGACGAGGCCAACATCCTGTCCTCCATGCTGGCCAAGCGCCTGGGGGCCAACAAGGTCATGTCGTTGATCAACCGGCCGAGCTATGTGGAGCTTGTGGAGAGCGGTATCGTAGACATCGCGATCTCGCCGCGCCAGGTCACGCTTGGCACCCTGCTCGCACACATCCGAAAGGGCGATGTGGTGGCGGTGCACTCGCTCAGGCGTGGTGCTGCAGAGGCCATGGAGGCGGTCGCCCACGGGGACCGCAAGACCTCCAAGGTGGTCGGTCGCAGCATCGACGAGATCAAGCTGCCCAAGGGTGCGACCATCGGTGCCATTGCCCGGGGCGATCTGGTAGTCATGGCGGAGCCGGACATCATTATCGAGCCGGAGGATCATGTCATCCTGTTCCTGGCCGACAAGGGCGGAGTGCGCGAGATCGAACGCCTCTTCCAGGTCAGTGCCACGTTCATCTAGGCGCGGGTCCAGCAGCCTGTAATCCGGAGCTCCCCCGACATGCAAAGAGAGGTCATCCAGCGCATCCTCGGCCTGCTGCTGGCCGCCTTCAGCCTCACCATGCTGCTGCCGGTGATGTTCAGCTTCCTGTACGAGGACGAGGTGGTGTGGCCCTACATCGTCTCGACCCTGATTACGTTCGCCGCAGCCGTGGCCCTGTGGTACCCGGTTCGCGATGTTCACGATCAACTCCGCCTTCGCGAAGGTTTTTTGATCGTGGTGCTGTTCTGGACGGTGCTTGGCATCTTCGGAGCCCTGCCGTTCCTGCTCTCGCCCTCGCTCAGCCTCGGGTTGACCGATGCGGTGTTTGAATCCATCTCCGGGCTAACCACCACCGGTGCGACCGTCATCACCGGTCTCGATGCCCTGCCCAAATCCATCCTGTTCTACCGCCAGAGCCTGCAGTGGCTGGGCGGCATGGGCATCATCGTGCTGGCGGTAGCCATCCTGCCCTTGCTCGGCGTAGGTGGCATGCAGCTCTACCGTGCCGAGACCCCGGGGCCGGTGAAGGACAATCGCCTCACGCCGCGCATCAAGGAGACCGCCAAGGCGCTGTGGTACATCTACCTGTTGCTCACGGCTGCCTGTGCATTCGCCTACTGGCTTGCCGGCATGAGTGGCTTCGATGCCATCTCGCACAGCTTCTCGACGGTGGCCATCGGCGGCTTCTCCACCCACGATGCGAGCATCGGCTACTTTGACAGTGGTGCGATCGAGGCGATCGCGATCCTGTTCATGCTCCTTGCGGGCGCCAACTTCGGTCTGCACTTCATCACCTGGAAGTCGGCAAGCCTTCGCCACTACCTGCAGGATGCGGAGTTCAAGACCTATCTTTTGGTGCTGCTCGCCGTGACCGGGATTGCGGTTGTGACACTTCAGGTCAGCGCGGTCTACCCGGGCTTGGGAGAGACCTTCGGCCAGGCCATCTTCCATGCGGTGTCGATTGGCACGACCACGGGCTTTACCACATCAGAGTTTCACCAGTGGCCGGGCTCGCTGCCGTTGCTGCTACTTTTCGTGAGCTTCATCGGCGGCTGTGCGGGATCCACAGGCGGCGGCATGAAGGTGATCCGTGTGCTGCTGCTGGTCAAGCAGGGATTGCGCGAGCTTTTGAGACTGGTGCACCCGAGTGCCCAGATTGCCGTCAAGATCGGCGAGAAACCGGTGGACTCGCGCGTGGTGGAGGCGGTATGGGGATTTTTCTCGGCCTACATCGCCGTGTTCGTGGTCATGCTCCTGCTGCTGATGGCCACGGGACTCGATGAGGTCACCTCCTTCTCTGCGGTGGCGGCCACGCTCAACAACCTGGGTCCGGGTCTGGGCGATGTGGGTGTCAACTACACCAGTGTCAACGGCTTCAGCAAGTGGGTGCTGTGTCTCGGCATGCTGCTCGGGCGCCTTGAGATCTTCACCCTGCTGGTGGTGCTGACGCCCGCCTTCTGGCGCAGGTAGAACCCGCGAATGGTGGATCAGGCTGCCCGGGACAAGTGGGACCGAAAGCATGCGGAGTCTCGCCCAGCCTCCCCGATGCCAGCCAGGGTACTGGCGGAGTATGCGCACCTGTTGCCGAAGTCAGGGGTTGCTCTTGATCTGGCTTGTGGTCAAGGCGGCAATGCGTTGTTCCTGGCGCGAAGGGGTCTTGCTGCACATGCCTGGGACATCTCCGGGGTCGCGATTGATGAACTGCAACGTCTGGCCATGGCGGAGAATCTGGAGATTCAAACCTGCATCCGGGATGTCGGTGAGCATCCGCCCGATCCAGGCTCATTTGATGTGATCTGTGTAAGCTTTTATCTGGAGCGAACCATCACGCGTCAGATTACAGAAGCGCTCAAGCCCGAGGGCCTTTTGTTCTACCAGACCTTCATTCACGAGAAGGTTACCGACGAGGGGCCGGGCAATCCGTCCTACCGGCTCGAACCCAATGAATTACTGGAACTCTTTACACCCCTGCACGTTCTGGCCTACCGCGAGGAGGGCCGTACTGGGGACCTGCAGCAGGGGCTTCGCGACAGTGCCTGGCTTGTAGCCAAAAGACGCAGAGGTGGGCCGGCATGACCCGCGTTGCTGATCTTTCGATTGGCCGGGTGCCCGAGAACCACGGGCAGCAGTGCGGGTCTTGAAAGACGAAGTGCTGCTGGTCTGCCCGATCCTGCAGGAAAACAAAACCGCTTGCAGCTCACCTCAGTCAACGGAGGTAAGGTGCGCCTAGGCCTGAGAAGGCGAACAGGTGCGGGGGTTCAGAACTGGCGCACGAAACGGATTTCGCCGCTGGTGCTGTCGTAACCGTAGACCTGCGAGTTGGTGTTCTTCTCCTCGTGGGTTATCGCAAACTGAGGACTGAATCCATACAGTGTGAAGGCACGGTTGAATACGGTGGCGCGGTAAATCTTGGTACGGTCCTTGCGCGGTTCCCCGCTGGTAAAGGGAAACCAGTTGCCCTCGTAGCGGGTTCTCCTGAATTCGGTGCTGCCCCCCACGGTGTAGCCGCGTGGCAGGATGACCGAGGCACCTAAACGGCCCCAGCGTGTGTCATTGCGCCAGACCTTGGACTTCGTATGGTCATCGGCGTAGCCCAAAGCGCCCTCAAGGCGCACGGTGGGCAAGACTACCCAGGCACCCTTGACCGTGAGATTCAGTGTCGAGCCATCCAGGTAGTCGAGCTTCCTGTACTCTCGGTCATGCCAGGAGGCCTGTCCATCCAGCCAGATGCTCCGGCTCAGCCTGTGCTTGATCTCCGAGCGCACCCCGAAGTCAAAATAGTAGGGCGAGGTGATGCGCCACAGCTGGCGCGAATCGAGGAGCAGGCTGACACTGGTGTTTGCGCCCAGAAGCCACTGCGGTCCGACATGCGCTCCTACGAAAGACTGGTCGTACTCCTTCCCGGGGTATTCCTCGCGGGCGAGGTCGCTGCCGAAGCGAAGGCGCGTGCGTTCGCCCAGGGGATACCAGTACCCTCCGCCAGTCCATATGGAAAGACCAACCCCGGATTTTTCCTCTTCGACCGTATCGCGGCGAAAGGGCAGACCGAAAATGTTGATGATCTCCGTCTCCGAGTTTCGGCCAAGGTTGGTGCTGGGTTTCAGGGTGCTGCCGACGTATACCGACCAGCGCTTTCGGGCCCGGATCTCGTTGAGGAATCGCTGGACATTGCCCACTACGGGAGCGGGCGGATTTCCGGCAAGCACATACTCGAAATGCTGGCGTGCCAGGGTATCCTCTTCCTTGTAGAAAAATGCCCGGGCGAGCTCGAGTCGCACGCGTACAAGGCCGGGATGGTTGATCAAGATGGCATGCAGGGCGGCAATGGCTTCATCCAGCAGGGCTTCCCGCTCCTCATTCGAGGCTTGCATCAGGCGAGAGGTCTCGATTGCAGCCAGGGCCATCAGGAAGTGAATGTTGGTATGCCCGGGATGTGCCTTGGTCATGGGGCGCAAGATGGTCAGGGCTTCTTCGAATTGCCCGCTGTTGAGCAGTGCACGTGCCTCGCTTTCATCCGGAGCAGATGATGGCTGCAGATCTTCATTGCTGGCAAGTACTGCACCTGTAGCCAACAGGAACAGCAGGGTTGCGAATGCAAGGGCCTTGTTTAGCTGTATTTTTGTCATGGGTGATGGGGTTAGTGTAACGAAGCTAGAGTGACCAAGATTCACATCAGATCGTGTCCAGGAGCACTTCAACCAAGCTGCCCTGTCTGCATGCTTAAAGGTGTTCGCAGCATGCAATCGGATTCCTTCGACATTCAAGGAGCGAACTGTACAGCATTGGTCTTCTGTAAGCCACGCACCCATGGGGAATCCGTTTGCAGGATGATACAGATAAAACGGGGTTTGAGCAGAACTTAATTATATGGAAGGAGAACTCGGGATTTCAGGTGATGAGGGTGTCCAAGCATACAAATACCACGTGCCTAAGGGAGTGGTGGAGAAGTTGCTTGCTGTGCGGCCTGATCAGGGGGGTTTGGATCAACATCCATCAGGAAATGCAAGAAGCCATTGAAACTTACTTTTGGGCATTCTTGTTTGTCTCAGCTGATTTAACAGGTCATTCAGACAAGACGCCAATTTTGTGATAGGCAAAAAAAAGAGGGTGGCAGATGTGCCACCCTCGTCTGGAAGCTTGAGTAAGAAATCAGTCTATCTTCAAACGACTACTCCTAGTCCTTTCTCGCACCGAAGCCACCAGCAACCAAGCCGTTGCCAAAGTTGGCGTTGAATTCACCAACAACGGTGTGGGGTTGGTCGGTGTTATCATCACCTGTCGGACCATGGAAAGTGGCGCTCCACGCGGCAGGATCACCGCCGCCAGTGGCTCCATCTGTACTAGTAACAGTGCCAGCACTGGCATCAATACTACCCGCCAAGTTCACAGCCCAAGTGTTCGCCTCGCCGTTGGAAAGCATGAAGTTGTTGATGGTGCCTGTGAGCGTGTTCAGCA
>VXPJ01000068.1:15614-26934 GCA_009839635.1 Pseudomonadota bacterium | reverse complement strand
AGTGAGCGGTCGCGAATCTTAACATATATTGTGCAAACCTACCCCTTATGTGATGTCTTCTTGGTTTTCATCATCAGTGTTGTTTTGCTCATCAAACAACGGCATTGGTGCACCTTCTGTCGGCTTACAGATTTTTAACTTGGCTCCTTTAAAACCAGAAATTTTTCCATCATGGTTTAGAATTTGTTTGTCAAAGGTGTGTAGTTCTTTTGCTGATGCTCTCTGTGCAGAAGCTATATGAATCGCATCCTGTGGACTGAGATTAACTTCACCACTAGCAAGTAAGCTTCGCGCATTTATGCCAACAGCCTTATCCACATCAATCATAAGTATGTAGGATTTATCTAAGAAATTTGGCAAATTATCTAACGGACTTGTCTGTATATTTTTGGGTTTGTAAACCTCTGCTAAAGTGAACGTTGAGGTGGCAATTTCGATTTTCCCTTTTTCCGCCAGTTCGAGTATCTGGTGACACATTGAAAATCTATTTTCTTGGCTCCCATTATTGTCAATGCTTTCTTCTTGATTTATATATGCAATCCAGGCGTTAGCATCCCAATAAACCCTAATCAATTTACTCATCCTTTCTTAAAGCCTCCAAATATTCAGAGGCTTCAACACCAGAGGTGAAGTTTGGGGAAACGATAGATTTACTATCAGGCAGCTCACTGTCTGGTTCAAAAATTTGAAAATTTTCAACCTCTATATTTTCCACTTGCTCTAAATTTTTATAGTGGATAAGTCCATTTACTCTGACTCTCATCCCTTCCAGAACTTCAGATACTTTGTGATCTCCAACTTGTAGGAACCCTTTTCCTTTACTAGGAATACATTTGATTTCTTGTTTGTCTAGCCTAGACTCTATCCAAATTAAGGGTCTTTTATACCCATCTCGGCCGACACGAACTATGAAGCCTTCGACAGAGCCCAATTCTGTATGTTTTACCAATACAGGGTCTTTGATTTCTTGGATATGTTGGATTGTGCGTTTTGCAACATTCGCCGTTATCTCAAGAAGCGGCGCATCTTTATATTGAGAGAAATCAAATTTAGTTTCTATCAGCCCATTTGTAAGCCGATTATTCACTCGTTCAGCTTTCTTCATTACAGTGTCATCGAAGTAAGTTGGACGGGTACCACTTTCTGTGATTTGAGATAAACCTTTTGCAGTAGTTTCTACAACCTTGGTAGCTCGGCTATCTATATTTACTCCAAATGTTTTAGAGTAAGGTGTAACTTCAAATGTGAATGGGGAATTTCTAGTTATATCTGTGACCCGCCACACCAGTTCACCGTTTTCGTCTGTGACAGCGTTTTCCACGCCATGTAGCACATCTACAAAGTCCTGAATTTGGCTCAATAAATCCTCTACCGTTGGAGCATCCTGTCCATCAGTATCTTTTGCCTTAACTGTAATTTTGATAGGTTTTGCCATATTCCACATCCAATGTGTAAAAAGTCTACGCGTCTCATCACTCTGGAGTCAAAGATAGCTTGAAACCGGGGAGTCCCCCCTGTTTCAAGCTATCATAAACTGATCTCAAAGAGATCAAAACGTTCTGAAAGGACGTAAAAACAATGCTTTAGGACCGCTTCAAGGTTTGGTTAGCCTTCAGAGGGCAGGGACCGTAGGCTCAAATCCTCTCACTCTGGCCAATTGACCCCACTAGTTAGTGGGGCAACCAAGGCTCGTCGCAATCTCGTTCGATACAGGGAATTTCCCCCGTATCGGTCCCTAGCAATTGCTCCTGCTGCGGGAATCATTGACTTTTAGTGGTTTCCACCATGAATAAACCCATTGCCATCGCTTTCAACTAAACCAGCGAACGGCTTTGGGATTGATCATGGGTTATCATATAGGGAAGAAGACCCGGAGATACCTGAGGCGTTGGTCCTGAAGGGGTTGCCAGCAACTTTCGTGATTTCTCCAGATGCCCGACTTGTTAAAACATGGGCCGGGCCGGTACAGAAATCGAGTCTGAAGAATACTTCTTGCCCAGGATGTCGCCGAGTAGCCGGTCATTTGCCGGATGGAGCGAACATGAAACACATGAAATTCCTGGCTTGCGTAACGAGTGTCCTGCTATGGGCAATGCTGTTCGCCGCATATGCGGAAGCGCCTCGTGACCCATACCAGTATTTCTTCGATCTGTCTTTCGGGGACTACTCGGAAGAACTGGAAAATGCCCAGGAACAGGGAAAGAAAGGTGTTATGGTGTTTTTTGAAATGGACGAATGCCCATTTTGCCATCGTATGAAAGACACGATCATGAATCAGCCCGAAGTCCAGGAGTACTACAGAGAAAGATTCATACTGCTCGCCCATGATATTGAGGGGGACATTGAGATTGTGGATTTTGAGGGCAACGATACGACGCAGAAGATATATGCGGAAAAAGTACACCGCGTTCGAGCCACTCCCGTGTTTGCCTTCTTTGATCTGGAAGGAAACCGGATTGTGCGTTATATCGGTGCAACGAAAAGCGTGCAAGAGTTCATGTGGCTGGCCGACTATGTTGCCGATGGCCATTATAAAAATACCAGCTTCACCCGTTATAAACGGGGAAGGAAAGAGGAGTTGGCAAAAAGCTGACAGACTCTCACCAGCCTTGTCATACATTCATTGGGGGATGGTGCATGTATCGATGCAGAAGCTGCGTATTGTCCATGACGCTGACCTATGCAGTTCTGGCGGCCGGGCCCTTGCATGCGGCAGACACCCAGCCTGTTCCGGATCCCCTGAGCCTGCAACAGGCCATATCACTTATCGACGAGCAGCATCCCGTGCTGCTGCAGGACAAGCTGTTGCTGGAGCGGGCTAAAAACACCGCGAACGAGGCGCGCGAGCATAACAGCCTGAGTGTCGATCTGGTCGGCAGGGTGCATTGGTATGAGGCGGGGAGTTCACGCTTTGATGTCGGGGACCATGACGATCATGGCCTGCGTCTGGTAGTGAGCAAGCCGTTGTATGATGGCGGGTACAGCGGTTCACTGGCCGAATCAGCCGAGCAGGGTCGAAAAGCAGCCAAACTGCGGATTGCGGAAAACCGCAGCCTGTACACCATCACGGTGATGCAGAAGTTTTTTGACGTCATACTCGCCGACCTTGAAGCCGCCCGCGACAACGAAGACATGGCTGTCAGGTTCGTACGTTTTGAAGACGGACAGGACGGGCATGAGCTTGGCAAGATTTCCGATGTGGAATTGCTGGCCCTGGAAAACGAATACCAGCAAGCGCGGCTGCGCATGGTTGAAAGCAGGGGACGGGCGAGCAGCACGCGACAGGCCCTGGTATTGGCGCTCAACCGGCCTGGACAGCAGCCCTCGGCGTTAACCCTGCCCGAGCTTGATGTCCATAGTCGTACACTGCTGGAGTTCGGCATACTGGCCGAAAAAGCCCTGAAAAATAATCGGCAACTGGCCGCCCTTGACTCTGAATTGCTTTCGGCAAGGGCAGAAGTAGAAGCTGCGCGCGCGCCTTACCGCCCCGATGTTTCTGCTGTGGTCGAGCGCAGTGAATATTCGAGGGATTTGGGCAGCCATGACAAGTGGCGTGCCGGACTGCAAATGACCTGGCCACTCTTCAGCGGTGGTCAGAGCGATGTTGCAACCAGCAAAGCACAGCTCAAGGTGAACCAAATTCTTTATCAACGTCGGCAACTTGAGCTGGATATACGCCAGAAGATCTGGGATATGGTGGAAGAGTTTGTCCTGCTTGAAGCACAGCGGCGTGCAAGCGATGTATTTTCCAGCTATCGTGAACTGTACATGGATCGTTCCAGGGCGCTATACGAACTGGAAGTGGAGACGGACCTTGGAGATGCAATGATCCAGATATCCGAATCCCAATTACGTGATGTCAGGCAAACCTTTCAAATGACCCTTCTGCTGGCGCAGCTGAACCACCTGATCGGTGAAGAAAATTCAATGAACTGGAGTGCGGTCACTGAAAAGATAGACATCCAGCCACAGGCTGGCCAACAAGCGAGAGAAGATGTGCAATAAAGTGGCGACCTGTTTGCTGCCGCTGGCCCTGATGGCTATGGCATCGATGGCGCATGCAGCTGGTGAAGCGGATGGCGTGTTGCAGTGGGAGCAAAAAGCTGCATTGTCCTTACCGGTTTCCGGGGTGATTGAATCAATGAACGTCGTCCCGGGACAGAGAGTTGTAAAAGGTACTGTCCTGCTATCACTGGACAAACGGCCTTTTCAGTATCGGTTGCAATCTGCAAAGTTTCGCATGGCGCAGTTTGTCCCTGGTCGTGATGAGGCCAGGAATGAGTTGCAACGTGCTGAGGATTTGTATGAGCGGACGGTCCTGTCTCAAGTGGAGCTGGATCAGGCGAAAATTGATTTCGCCGAAAAAGATGCACGTTATCTGGAGGCCAGGGCCGACGTTGATCAGGCAGAACTGGATCTTGAGTACACTGAACTGAAAGCACCCTTTGATCTCATCGTTCTGAAAAATCATGTGGTGATTGGACAAACGGTCATCAACCGCTTGCAGGCCACCCCTTTGGTTAGCGTGGCTGGCGGCCAATTGGTGGCCGTCATATCGCTGAACCCAGAACAAGTCGTAGGGCTGGATATTGGCAGTGGCATAAACACCAGCATTGCTGGCAAGGCCCATTCTGGAAAAGTCAAAGTGATTGATTACGATGCCAGGTCAGGTTTGGTAGAAATCACCATCCTCATTGAAGATCTCCCCGCAGCAACCGTTGGTCAGCGTGTGCACATCACGTGGTGATAGTTGCTAAACGATTCCCGGCGCCTTGCTGCAAGAGCTAGGGCACTAATGACCTTTCTGGCCTAGTGCCGTAGCACGGGAATCTGATCGGTGCTGCTGGTGTCGATTCCTTTAGCTGCAGGTCGCCTGGGCCGCCCGGCAAAGAAAGCAACAGGCGCTAGCCAAGGTGCTGGAAGACTGCATCCATGCTTTCCCTGGCATCCCCAAACAACATCTCTGTGTTGTCATGGAAAAACAGCGGGTTATCCACCCCGGCGTATCCTGAAGCCATGCTTCGCTTGAGAACCACACAGGTTTTCGCCTTCCACACCTCAAGCACCGGCATTCCTGCAATCGGGCTGTTCGGGTCCGTTTGTGCGCTGGGATTGACAATGTCGTTCGCCCCGATCACCAGGGACACGTCGGTTTCAGGAAAGTCTTCGTTGAGTTCATCCATCTCCAGCACGATGTCGTACGGAACCTTGGCCTCTGCAAGCAGCACGTTCATGTGACCTGGCAAGCGCCCAGCAACAGGATGTATTCCAAACCGTACATTCACGCCCTTGGCTCTCAGATATTTGGTGATCTCGCTGACCGTGTTCTGCGCCTGCGCTACGGCCATTCCGTACCCCGGCACGAAGATCACATTACTGGCATCTTTCAGCAGGGATGCGACTTCCTCAGCGCTTGTTGGGGTGACCTCGCCTTCTTCTGTGTCGACAGCGGTTCCCGAAGAAGTGCCAAAGCCCCCAAGGATTACACTCAGGAATTTTCGGTTCATCGCACGGCACATGATGTAGCTCAGGATTGCACCACTGGAGCCGACCAGGGAGCCGACGATGATCAGGGCGGTATTGCCCAGCATGAAGCCGGTAGCCGCCGCCGCCCATCCCGAGTAGCTGTTCAGCATCGAGACGACCACCGGCATGTCAGCGCCGCCAATGGCCATGATCAGGTGTACGCCAATGACAAATGCAATGAACGTCATGATCAGCAGAGGAACAAGGCCTGCCGCATGGGAGTCTGATCCCAGGAATACATACCCAAAATAGATGCAGGCCAGCAAGGCCACCAGATTCATCCAGTGCCGTCCCGGCAGCATCAGGGGTTTGCCACTGATGCTCCCTTTCAGCTTTCCGAAGGCGATGACCGATCCAGTGAAGGTGATCGCACCAATGAAGACACCCAAGAAGACCTCCACCTCATGGATGATCTTTTCGGCGCCCTGAAAATGTGCGTTGGGATCCAGGTAGCTGGAAACACCGACCAGTACGGCGGCCAGTCCCACAAAGCTGTGCAGGATGGCGACCAGTTCTGGCATTTGTGTCATCTCCACACGTGAGGCAATGAATGCGCCGATCAGCCCGCCGATAATCATGGCCGGAAGAAGTTTTTCGAAGCCGCCGACCTGCCCGCTCATTATGGTTGCTATCACTGCAATTGCCATGCCGAGCATGCCGCAGAGATTGCCGCGCCGTGCAGACTCCTGGTGGCTCAGGCCGTTCAGACTCAGAATAAAGAGAGCACCCGCAGCGAGGTACGAGGCTGTCAAAAGTTGTGGGTTCATGAAATTGCTCTCCCTTATTCTTCTTTACGAAACATCTGCAGCATGCGCTGCGTAACGAAAAATCCACCACCGATGTTGATCGAGGCAATCAGCACGGAGATTGTAGCCAGAACTACGATCACGCCACTGCTGCTTCCAATCTGTAGCAGTGCGCCAATGATGATCACGCTGCTGATCGCATTCGTAACACTCATCAATGGTGTATGCAGTGCAGGGGTGACGTTCCAGACCACCCAGTATCCGATGAAGCAGGACAGCACGAACACGGTGAAATGTTGCATAAATTCCGAAGGAGCAGAATTGCCCAGACCCCATAGTGCGAGTGCTGCGACAAGCAGGGTAATGGCAAACTTGATCCCGCTTTTTTTCCTGACCGGCTCTTCAGCAACAGGAGCCGGTGCCGCCGCCGCTTGTGCCGGAGCAGCAGAAACCGAGATGGGCGGTGGCGGCCAGGTGATCTCTCCCTCGTGGATCACCGTAGTCCCGCGAATGACATCATCTTCCATGTCCACGACGAGGTTGCCGTCTTTTTCGGGTGTCATGTCACTGAGCAGATGGCACAGGTTGGAGCCGTACAGTTGGCTGGACTGGGTCGGCAGCCGGCTTGGCAAATCCATGTAGCCGATCAGCGTCACGCCATGCCTGATTACAACCTCACCCGGGCTGGTCAGTTCACAGTTACCCCCCTGTTCGGCCGCGAGATCAACCACGACGCTCCCTTCCTTCATCATCTCGACCATGTCTTCAAGGATCAGTTTTGGTGCCGGTTTGCCCGGGATCAGCGCCGTCGTGATGATGATGTCGACTTCTTTCGCCTGCTCCCGAAACAGGGCCATCTCGGCCTCGATGAACTCCTTGCTCATAACTTTGGCATAACCACCTGCGGTGCCACCGCTTTCTTCCTCTTCAAAATCAAGCTCGAGAAACTGTGCACCCATACTTTCAACCTGCTGCTTGACCTCCGGGCGTGTATCAAATGCCCGCACGATTGCACCAAGTCCGTTTGCCGTGCCGACAGCTGCAAGACCTGCAACACCTGCACCAATGACCATGACCTTGGCCGGTGGCACCTTGCCCGCTGCAGTGATCTGCCCGGTAAAAAATCGTCCGAAATGATTCGACGCCTCGATGACGGCACGGTAGCCTGCGATATTGGCCATGGAAGACAGGGCATCGAGCTTCTGGGCTCTGGAGATTCTGGGCACGGAGTCCATGGCTAGGATAGTTGCCTTCCGCGCCTTCAGTTGTTCCATCAGGGCTTCATTCTGTGCAGGCCAGATAAAGCTGACCAGTGTTCCGCCCTCACGCAGTAATTCAGTCTCATGAACGCCAAGGCCCGCATGCTGTTCCGGGGCACGCACCTTGAGTACGATATCGGACCCGGCCCACAGCTCCTGGGTGTCCGAGACGATGGCGACCCCGGCATCCCGATACATGTCATCGGTGAATTTTGCGCGTGCGCCTGCACCCGCTTCGATGGCACATTCATACCCGAGCTTTTGTAGGCGGCCAGCCGTTTCCGGGGTCAGCGCTACACGGTGCTCGTCTTTGTGTATTTCATTTGGGACACCAATCTTCATCTTGAGTATTTCCTTGAATGACTTGAGTCAGGTTAAGCTTTCAGCCCACATCTGGGCCCGGCAGGGCCCGACTTGGATTCATAGCAAGCGGCTCGTTGCTTGCAGTTTTGCTGGGGGAAAGCAGGCTGCGGACGTTATCGTATTTCCATCGGTTCTAATGCGAGGGCGGCTATCATATAAAATTATCGCGGCGACGACCATAGGCTTTGCTTGATACCGGCAGTTAAAAACGGGCACGGGCTCAGTGCGGGATCACGACACTACCCGGCCTGCACGGGCTGCCAGGCTTATGTTCTTTGCTTCGGTATTGGCAGCTCCAGGAAACCTGCACCCGGCAAGATACCAGCGCAGGGTTGGAATAGCCTGATCCAGGCCCGCAACGCTTGCCTCGGCAGGTACGTAGACCCACTAGGAAACCAGTTTTGCGGGGGAGTTCGCAATGACCCTTAGGCCATCACGGGGATGCCTGCTCATGTCACTTGTTAACACCCAACTGCAGCAAAAACTTGTTGGGTCCAAGAGGTTCATTTGGTACGCTAGTCGGCGTCTATGGAAGCTCTTTCTCCGGTCCGGCATCCCGACGACCCACCGCTGGAAGTTTCCTCTGTCATTGCTGCGGTGGACTTGGGCTCAAACAGTTTCCACATGGTGGTCGCGCGCGACGAGCACGGCCAATTGAAGGTCATCGACCGTATTCGGGAGATGGTGCGTCTCGGGGCCGGTCTCAATGCCTCGGGCAAGATTTCCGAGGATGCGCAAGTCCGGGCCATCGAATGCTTGCAGCGGTTCGGGCAGCGGATGCAGGAGATGCATGCCGATTCAGTGCGTGTTGTGGGGACCAACACCTTTCGTCGCGCCAAGAACAGCAGTGAATTCATACAACGTGCAGAAGAGGCCCTGGGCCATCCGATCCAGGTCATATCGGGTGTCGAAGAGGCGCGCCTGATCTACCACGGTACGATTCATTCCGTCACTGGGCCACCAGGGAAGTGGCTGGTCATCGATATCGGCGGCGGCAGTACCGAAATCATCATTGGAGAGAAAAGTCGACCCATCCTGATGGAAAGCGTCCAGATGGGCTGTGTTGGCATGAGCCAGAAGTTTTTCGAGCAGGGCAGCCTGGACAAGAAGAGATTCAAGAAAGCCCTGGTAGAGGCCAAGTTGCAGCTACGGCCGATTATTGCTTCCGTGAAAAACCTCGGCTGGGATTACGCGGTAGGGACGGCAGGTACGATCCGGACGATTGACCAGTTAATGCGCGAGTGCGAACTAAGTGATCGTGGCATCACGTACCGAGGCATTGGAGGGCTGATCACCGAGCTACAAGCAGCGAAGAGTATGGAGCATGTCCAGTTCGATTCGCTGGCCAGGGAACGCAAACCGGTGTTTGCCGGCGGGCTGGTTGTGCTGAAGGCAATTTTTTCCGAACTCGAAATAGAAGAAATGACAGCCTCGGAAGGCGGTCTCCGTGAAGGCTTGCTGTACGACTTGGAAGGCCGGATCCACCACCATGACACACGGGATAGAACTGTGCTTTCCCTGATGCGTCGCTACCATGTGGACTCCGAGCATTCAGCGAGAATCAAGACCACGGCATTGCGGCTACTGGAAAAAGTATCCAATGTCCTCAAAATTGACAAAGACTTGGCCTACCCGTTTTTGATATGGGCTGCGGATTTGCACGAGATCGGCCTGGACATCTCCCATTCACGTTACCATCGGCATGGTGCGTACATACTCAGTAATGGAGACTTGCCCGGGTTCTCATGGAACGAACAGCGGTTGCTTGCCTGTCTGGTAGGCAATCACCGGCGTAAGATCAGCATGGAACTGGTCGATCAGTTGCCGGCCCGCTGGCAGAATCAGGCCATGTACATGATTGTCATCCTGCGACTGGCCGCGCTGATCAACCGCGACCGGGTACCAAAAAAGTTGCCGCCCGTGAAAGTGCGAAAGAGCGCTGGCTGTGCGGAAATCGTACTCGCCCAAAAGTGGCTGCAAAAGCACCCCTTGACGGTTGCAGAACTCATGCAGGAAGAAAGCTTCCTGGAAGTTTTGGGCGTCAATATGAGAATTGGGGGGGTCGACTGCTAGTAGCTGGCTCGCGCCAACCGATTGAGCAGCGATTGTTGAGCACTGTAGGCATCCGGCTCGTGACCCTGAAGCGGTATGTAGTTGCCGTCTGACTGCAGGATCCACGCTTGCTGGCCGTCTTTCAGGTAGACCTCAAGTTCATCGGCAATGCGGTCCCGCAAGGCTGGATCGCGTATCGGCCAGCAAACCTCCACGCGGCGGAAAAAGTTCCGGTCCATCCAGTCGGCACTTGAACAAAACACCTTGGGGTCTCCATTGTTCAGGAAATAGCAGGCGCGTGTATGCTCCAGAAAGCGTCCGACAATAGAGCGGACCTCGATATTCTCGGATATGCCCGGCAAGCCCGGTCGCAAGCAGCAAGTGCCCCGTACGATCAGCTGGATTTTCACCCCGGCGCATGAAGCACGATACAGGGCCTGAATGACTTGCGGTTCAACCAGCGAGTTGAATTTTGCAATGATCCGGGCGGGCTGGCCCTGTTTGGCATGTTCAATTTCGTTGTCGATCAGCTCAACCAGGCTGTTGTACAGGGTAAACGGGGCTTGCAGGACAGTGTTCAGGCTGGGAACCTTGGTGAAACTGGTGAGCTCAAGAAAAATCTCGTGGGTATCGGCGGTCAGCCGCGTATCACAGGTGAACATCCCGTAGTCCGTGTATAAACGCGTGGTCTTCTCGTGGTAGTTTCCTGTGCCAAAATGGGCGTAGCGCCTCAGGCCGTCTTCTTCACGACGTACAATCAGGATCATCTTGCCATGGGTTTTCTTGCCCACAATTCCATACACGACATGAGCCCCGGCCTTTTGCAAACGGTTTGCGAGGGAGATATTGGCGGCTTCATCAAATCGTGCCATGAGTTCGATGACGACCGTGACTTCCTTGCCGGCACGAGCGGCCTTGACCAGGTTGTCGACAATGGGTGAATCCGGTCCTGTCCGGTACAGCGTCTGCTTGATGGCCAGTACCTTGGGGTCCTCCGCTGCCTGGCGCACGAAGTCAATGACCGGGGCGAACGACTGGTACGGGTGATGCAGCAGGATGTCTGCCTGCTTGATCTGGGTAAACAGATTGACGCTGTGGCTGAATGTCTGCGGCAGGCCAGCAGTAAACGGCGGGTACTTCAGGTCCGAACGCTCGACCAGATCGTAGGCCTGGCTGAGCCGGTTCAGATTTACCGGTCCGTTCACACGGTACAGGTCAACTGCAGTTAATGAAAACTGCTGCAGAAGATAAACTACAAGTTCTTCCGGACAATTGTCGGCCACCTCAAGACGTACGGCATCCCCGTACCTGCGTGAGGCAAGTTCGCCTTCAAGGGCCCGCATGAGATCATCAATTTCCTCGTCATCCAGAAAC
>VXPJ01000068.1:6488-15604 GCA_009839635.1 Pseudomonadota bacterium | reverse complement strand
AGCCTGAACTGGTAACTACCCTTGACGGTCAGGCCTTCGAACAATTCGTTTACGAAGGCGTGCATGACCGAGGATAGAAAGACATAGTTTTCGCCTTCCTGTTCGTTGATTTCATCAGGCAGGCGAATCAGCCGCGGCAGGGATCGAGGCGCCTGTACAACAGCATGTTCTCCCTCGCGCCCAAAGGCATCCAGACCTTCAAGTTGGACAATAAAGTTGAGCGCCTTGTTGATGATGCGGGGAAAAGGGTGGGCCGGATCAAGACCGAGAGGGCTCAGCACCGGTTCGACTTCGTCCAGGAAGTACTGGCGTAACCACATGCTTTGCTCGGGCGTCCACTGTTCACGGGCAATGAAACGGATGTTCTGGGCGTCCAGTTCTGGCTGGAGTTCTTCGTTGAAGACGCGGTATTGCTCGGCTACGAGTTCAGAGGCTTCTGTGTGAATATGCTTGAGCAAATCCCGAGGTGTGATTCCATCCGCTGTGATATGCGCGATGTCCAGTTCGATATGCTGCTTGACCCCTCCGACACGGATTTCAAAAAACTCGTCCAGATTGCTGCAAGATATACACAGGAACTTGAGCCGTTCGAGCAAAGGGGTGGAGGAGTCCCGTGCCTGTTGCAGTACACGGGTGTTGAACTTCAGCAGGCTGAGTTCACGGTTGATGTAATTTTCGGCAAGTCCGAAATTCTGCTCGTCCACGTCTTGCAACCACAGTGTTGTGCGTTACTGCGAAGTATACGCGAAGCCTCTTTTGGTATGAATGGAGTTACTCGAAGAACCTTGCGTAAGCGATCAAGCCCCATACCACGAGCAAGGTGAACAAACTGATAATGACGGCTGCAGAGCCGATGTCTTTGGCCCGTTTCGAAAGTTCATGATACTCATGACCAATGCGGTCGATGACCACCTCAACACAGGTGTTGAGAAGTTCAACAATCAAAACGATCGAAACGGATGCCAGCAGCAGAGCAATCTGCGCAGTGTTTTCACCAAGCCAGAAGGCGGCGGGAAACAGCACGATGGCAAGAAGCAGTTCCTGCCTGAAGGCCTCTTCGCTTTTCCATGCAGCATGAAGACCAGCCACACTGTTTGAAATTGCATAAAGGAGACGCTTAAGTCCTGTGTGGGGTGAACCTGCCATGTCGGTAAACCAAGTGTAGAGACCTTATCATCTGTGCATCAACATACATGCCCTATGGTAAAATTGGTACCCGCTTTTCAGATGCTACGAATTCCGGCATGACAAAAATGAAACCGGTTTTATTCCTGATATGCCTTGCTGCAGGCTCGGTCTTAGCGAACGAGCAACGCATCATCTACGATTTCGAATACGGGATATTCTCGCGCGGCATGGAGGAGTTCAAGGAAGGTAACCGTACGGTAACCAGCGAAGGACCGCTGGACCCCGTGACCGTGATTCCGGCCCGGCTGGGAACCAAGTTCGGGATCCGTTACTGGCTGTCCCGAGGTGGATTTGACGACAAGCCCACGCTGCATCTGATCTATCACGTGCCGACCATGGTCCATCCCAACACCGGCGAGTACATCGACAAGATCGAAATCCTGCAAGAGGCGTCTGCTCTGGATTACACACATACCATGGCCTTTGAGTTTGCCGAACAGTACGAACTGGTTCCCGGTGAGTATCGTTTTTACATATTCTTTGAAAACCAGAAGCTGCTGGAGCAGGTTTTCCAGGTTGTGTTGAGGTAAGCTTAGATCGAGTGTTCCGGGGTCGTGATCTGCATCACGGTCGTAGTGCCGTTTTTCTTATTCAGTTTGAATGCCAGTATTGGTGGCATGACGTTGCATGCCCGATTTGGGCTAAGCTCGGGTGAATCGCGGTTGTCGAAAAATTTTCCTGCTGGATAAAAGGCTACCAAGCAAACCTTCTCGTCGTGCTCATTGCGAAATGATGCAGGATACATGGAACTTGGGCATTGTGATTGGGTGGAGCCAGGGAACTGCAGGGACGATAAATTGAAGCCGTCAGGGCTTTAGGCTCCTGCCTGTGGAGAAGAGGCCGCCAGAAAGCGGCCTTGCTCAAGCACCGAAGTGTCAAGTGTCATTCAGAACACGTACTGGGCACGAAAGGACATTGCCTGCCCGTCATCCTCATCACCGCTGTTATTCGCGTGATCCGCATCGGCATCCAGGTAGTTCAACATGAATCTGACGTTATTGGTGGCATACCAGTTGAGACCCAGGGTCAGCAGCTCGTATTCGGTTTTCTCAGCCTCGGCTTCGACATCGAGCTCACCGTCCGCATACTTGGCGACCAGTTCCCAGGCCCCCATTGGGCCCTTGGGCTTGACCCTGTCAAACTTGCCAGACTTACCCTTGTAGCCACGGGTTTCTCCCGTGAGCACATAGCTTGCCTGAACATACGAGCCTTCTATGTCAACATCGGAAGGTGTGCCTTCATCGCCGGCATCAAAATCTGCCTGATGGTATTCGCCCTGCAGGGAGAGCGGGCCCATCACCAAGGCTCCTTCCAGACCAAACTGGTCTGCGTCATCAACTCCAATGTCTTTGAAATCAATCGGCCTGGACTGGATGGTGTGTGTGCCCAGACGTGTGCTGAAGCGTTGCGTTGCTCCATCACCAAAATCGCGGGTGGCGTAGGACCCGGCGAGATGCACAAAGCTGCCTTCACCGATTGGCATATGCGCACCGAGTCTGGTGGCAATGCTGTATGCATCGCTGCCATCCTCATCCTCTTTGTCCTCGTCGATCAAAGCTGCCTGCCAAAACAACGGTCCACCATGTCCATGGACTGCGACCTGGAAGGAGGGTTTTCCGACCAGGAAGCCAAGCCCGCTCGCCGGCGAGCGCTCGATGGTGTTGATCCATTTGTCGCTGGTCAGCTCTTCCAGTCCGAATGGTGCCTTGAAACGACCGACCAAGATCTTGCCAAGTGCCAGGCCCTTGTAGGCAAGATATCCGGAATTCACTTCAGCCTCGCCTTCATCGACGTCGACCGTGAGATAATAGGCCCAGTCCTGACCGGAAGTGCCTTTCAAAGTCACACGTGTGCGACGAAACTCGGACTCTGATGCCGTGTCATCATCGCCATTATCAGCATAGTTCCAGATGCCATCGTAGCTGTCATAGTCGTACTGGATCATCCCGCCGATGGCGAAGCTGTTGCCATTGTTCGACTTGATCTTTATGCCGCCGCCGGTAGTGCTGATCATGATTTCTTCCTTGGAGGTCACCGCACCTGCAAAGGCTGCTGAACCCCAGCAGAATGCAGCGATCAGGCTCACCAGGCCAAGAAAACGTACTGTGTGTCTCACGATATAGCCTCCCTATTTTTCATGAGTGATGCCAACTGGTCTGATTCGAATTTGAGAGTCTAGCAATCGTATGCATTCGGTATGAAATGAATGTGAATAAATTGTTATAGTTTTGCTACATTTATACACGCACACCGCACACTGATTTCTTACAGACTCGCAAATTTGGACGAGCTACAGATGCTTTTCAGTCGTGTTCAGTAACTCTAGCCTGGCTGGGCCAAAAATTTGCAAATCGAGCAAAGTTCCAGAGTCAGTGTAATAGCTGTGTAACAAATTTTAAAAATAATGAGACGTTATTTTTAAAATCAGGTCGATTTTTATGCAAAACCGAAGTACGCTCGAAGTCTCCCCCAACTACCAGATCGAGAGCCAGCCCATGAACGGCAAGCGGATTCTGCTGGTGGAAGATGAGCCTGCCATCCGCGAGATGGTTACCTTTGCTCTGGGTCAGGGCGGCTATGTGATAGACGAAGCCGAGGACAGCCGTACTGCCGAAGCCAAGATGTCCGAGCACTTGCCTGACCTGATCCTGCTTGACTGGATGCTGCCCAACGTCAGCGGGTTGGAATTGCTGCGCCGCTGGAAGCGCAATGAGTCCACACAGGAAATTCCGGTGATCATGCTTACCGCAAAGGTTGAGGAAAGGGACCGGGTGGACGGCTTGGATTCAGGAGCAGATGACTACATTCTCAAGCCGTTTTCGGTGAAGGAATTGTCCGCCCGTATCCGTGCCGTATTGCGAAGGAGTTCGGGCGCTATCGAGGACCAGGTCAGCGTTGGCCCCATCAAGCTGGATTCAAAAACCCACCGCGTCCACGTGCATGAAGAGGTGATCAATCTGGGTCCGACGGAGTTTCGCTTGCTCGAGTTTTTCATGACCCATCCTGATCGGGTCTATTCCCGTGCCCAGTTGCTGGACTATGTGTGGGGCCGTAACATGTACGTGGAGGAGCGAACCGTGGATGTGCACATTGTGCGCTTGAGAAAATTGCTAAAACCTCTGGACTGTGCCCACATGATCCAGACCGTGCGCGGTTACGGATACCGGCTCTCAGTCAGCAAGTAATGTCCTTCAGTGCATGGCTGTCAGAACTCAACCGCGTACTGATCGTATTTGTACCGTGCGCTATTGCGGGCATGGTCAGTGGCAACATGGTGGTGTTTTTCATCATTGGCTTCATCGCATATGGCCTGTGGACGGCAGGTCAGATGGCCACTCTGAAAAAATGGTTCGATAGCGGCGCCCATGCTGGCGATGCTCCGGAATTCATAGGCATCGCTGACCAAATGGTGTCTGGCGTCGCAGACCTGCAAAGGCAAAACAGCGCCCGGCAAGATTCACTGGAAAGGTTAGTCAGTCAGTTTAATGAGTTGACCGCGGCCCTTCCGGATGCCGTGATCGTGCTGAAGCCCTCTGGCGAAATCCAGTCCTCCAACGAGGCAGCTGATAATCTTTTGCATATCAGTCCAGACGGCGATACTCATTCTAGGATTACGCAGCTGTTCCGGGACCCCTTGTTCACCGAATACTTCTTTGCTGGCAAGTTCGATGAGCCGCTTGAGGTTCAGGCAACGACCACCGGTGACAAGGAATTGAGTATTCGCATCATTCCGTTTAGTGAAGACAGGTTGGTGCTGATTGCACAGGACATGTCACAAACTGCACGGATTCATGAAATGCGGCGCAGTTTCATTTCCAATGCCTCGCATGAATTACGTACTCCCTTGACGGTAATACTCGGTTACCTGGAAACACTGTCGGGACATCCAAAGCTTCCTGAGGAATGCAAGGCTGCAACTAATTCTGCAGAGCTTCAGGCCCAGCGCATGAAGCAACTGGTGGAGGATCTGTTGGCGCTATCACGTATCGAGTCCACTGCCTCGGTAGCCAAGGAGTCTGAAGCCATACCAGTGGGCTCCATCATCATGGACGTGGTCAAGGAGACAGAGCTGTCCGCGACCATTTGTCAGCACGACATCCGCACACAAATCGAGACGGATGCGAGTCTGAAAGGGGACTTGCAGGAAATCCACAGCGTCATTTCCAATCTGGTCAACAATGCCATCAAGCACACCGAGTTAGGCACGTCGGTGCAGGTCAGCTGGAAAATGGCGGACCAGGATTCGGCCGAGTTGAGCGTGGCCGATACGGGACAGGGGATTGCCCCGGAACACATTGAGCGGTTGACAGAAAGGTTCTACCGGGTGGATGCCGGTCGTTCACGCGAGAAAGGCGGGACGGGCCTCGGTCTCTCGATTGTCAAGCATGTGGTTGAACGGCATGAAGGCCACCTGAGGATCAGCAGCGAACTGGGGCAGGGTTCACGCTTCACATGCAGTTTTCCCGCCCACCGCCTGCTTCTGGAAAATCAATAAAACCAATCACTTGGCAAGCGGCCAGGAGGGTTCACAAAACTGTAATAATTCGCCCATATGCTTGTAACACGGGCATTCCAAGATTGTGCAGCTATAACCGTCACGATTTCATAACCGAAGGAGTTATAAATGTACACATTCATGGGCAAGCATGATGCACTGCTGATCGCCTTTTTGCTTTTGCTGACCATGTCTGTCTCAGCGGAAGTCAAGGTTGATCCCAAGCTTGGCGAGTACGCTGCTACCAGCGGTGTCTCTGGAAATTTGTCAAGTGTTGGGTCGGATACCCTGGCAAATTTGATGACGCTATGGGCGGAAGAATACAAGCGTTTTTATCCTAACGTGAATATTCAGGTCCAGGCGGCAGGTTCTTCCACAGCCCCACCAGCGCTGACTGAAGGAACGTCTAACCTTGGCCCGATGAGCCGCAAGATGAAAAACAAGGAGATTGCGGCATTCGAGAAAAAATTCGGCTACAAGCCGACCCCGGTACCGGTTGCAATCGATGCCTTGGCGGTCTATGTCCACAAGGATAACCCAATCAAGGGCATGTCCATTGCCGATGTGGATGCGATTTTTTCCAGTACGCGCAAGTGCGGTGGCAGTGCCGATCTGGATACATGGGGTGATCTTGGGCTGCAAGATGACTGGATCAAGCGGGACATTCAGCTGTTTGGTCGCAATTCCGTTTCAGGCACCTACGGCTACTTCAAAAAGAGAGCCCTTTGCAAAGGTGACTTCAAACCCACTGTGAATGAACAGCCGGGATCCGCCTCTGTAGTCCAGTCCGTGTCATCATCGCTGAACGGTATCGGTTTTTCCGGTATTGGATACAAGACCTCCGGCGTTCGTGCAGTGCCGCTTTCAAAGACCGCGGAGCAGGACAAGATCGAGGCCACGCCTGACAATGCGATTTCCGGAAAGTACCCGCTGGCAAGGTTCCTTTACGTATATGTCAACAAGGCACCAGGGAAGCCTTTGTCGCCCCTTGAAGGCGAATTCATCAAGATGGTACTGGCAACCCAGGGCCAGAAAGTGGTTGTCAAGGATGGGTACATCCCGCTGCCATCCAAGGTGGCAAGCAAAACACTGACCTCTCTCGGGCTCTGACCTTGACCTTGTGTTTGGATAACAATAACAAGCTTGGAGTGACCTCTAGGTGCAGGGCAGTGGCTACAGGCCTGCAATCGTTTGCGAAGGCCCTGTAAAACCAGGGCCTTTTTTATTTAATGCGGGTCAGCACCCATAGCAGAAAGAAGATCCAGTCACATGCCGCAGGACACAAGTTCTACTAAACCGCTGATCCCCGAATCGCTTGAATTCAACCGGCAGTTGTGGAAACGGCGCTCGGTACGGGATTTTCTCGCCCGTTATCTGGTGGGCGCGGGTGGTACGGCCGTGATCGCATCGATCATTCTGATCTTTGTGTTTTTGTTCGCGGTGGTGTTTCCCCTGTTCAAGGGTGCTGCGCTTTACCCGGTTTCCAGCTATTCCCTGCTGGATGCAACTGTTGGCGACTCCTTGCTGTATTCGACAGAAGAGCAAGCGGAGATTTCCATGCGCCTTGACACAGGTGGCACAGTGCACTTCTTCTATACGGATACCGGTACCACCATCCAGAAGTTCGATCTCCTGGCCGGCCTCAACGCCAAGATAAGCAGCTGGAAGCATGTCGACACCGAGAGGAACGTTCTTGCACTGGGTCTGGATTCCGGACAGATACTCATCTTCCGTCACAGCTACGCCCTGAGGTATGCCGATGATCGCAGGACCATCATTCCCGGGATCAGCTTTCCATATGGGGAAGAACCCATTGATCTCGGCATCGGCCGACAGGCAGTGGACCATTTTGCCATCGGGGACGATGAAGATGGGCTTACCATCTTTGTCTATACACAAGAGGGCCCAAGCCTCGTTGACTATGCAAAGGTGACTTCATTTCTGGATGAAGACGAGATTGTCCTGGAGTTGGCCAGTCAAGTGAGCTTGCCGTATGCCAACAGGCCAATGAAAGCCCTGCTGTCGCCCGAAAGACAGTGGCTGTACCTGTTAAACGATGAAGGCGTGATTTCATTTTATGACATCCGTTCCGCGGATATGCCCGTACATATCGAGGATATCCAGCCCCTGGATGCGGGAAGTCGGCCCACGGCGTTTGAATTTCTAATCGGTGGCATATCGGTACTACTCGGCGATGACCTGGGAAACATCCATCAATTGTTTCTGGTACGTGACGAGGACGGCAATCAACGCCTGAACGAGATCAGGAGGTTCAGCAGCGAGGCAGCGTCAATCACGGGCATCGTCGCCGAGCAACTGCGCAAAGGGTTTCTGGTGACCGATGATGCCGGTCAGGTCTCGGTTTTTCACACCACGGCCAACCGTCACCTGCTTACGGAAAAAGTTTCAAACCATCCGCTTTTGCACCTGAGTATCGCGCCAAGAAGCGACAAGATCGTTGCCGAGGACAGCAGCGGCCAGTTGCATGTGTGGAAACTTGATAATGAACATCCGGAAGCCTCCTTCAGTTCGATCTGGGGCAAGATCTGGTACGAGAGCTACCCGGAACCGGACTATGTGTGGCAATCTTCCTCGGCATCCAGTGATTTCGAACCGAAATTCAGCCTCACGCCACTGACCTTCGGAACATTCAAGGCAGCGTTCTACGCCATGTTACTGGCCATGCCGCTGGCGATTTTTGGTGCCATTTTCACGGCGTATTTCATGGCACCGAAGATGCGGGGAATTGTCAAACCCACCATCGAGATCATGGAGGCGCTGCCAACCGTGATCCTGGGATTTCTGGCCGGTCTGTGGCTGGCGCCTTTTGTCGAATCGCACCTGCCCGGGATATTTGTCTGCCTGCTGGTGATACCGGCCGGGATGTTTGTGGCCAGCCTGGCCTGGTGGAACATTCCCGATCGCATCAGACTGCTGGTCCCGGAAGGCTGGCAGGCCGCTCTGCTGATTCCGGTCGTCATACTGTGTACCTGGGTGGCCCTTGCACTCAGCCCGTGGATGGAGAACGTATTTTTTGGCGGCAATATGCGGATCTGGATCACAGACACTCTGGGTATCGGTTATGACCAGAGAAATTCGATCATCATTGGTATTGCGATGGGGTTTGCAGTCATCCCCACAATATTCTCTATTGCCGAAGACGCCGTGTTCAGCGTGCCCAAGCATCTGACCTCTGGCTCCCTTGCACTGGGAGCCACGCCCTGGCAATCATTGGTACGCGTGGTGCTGCCTTCCGCCAGCCCCGGTATTTTTTCCGCGACCATGATAGGGCTTGGACGTGCGGTAGGCGAGACCATGATTGTCCTGATGGCGACGGGCAATACTCCGGTGATGGATTTCAGCATCTTTGAAGGCATGCGGACACTCTCTGCAAACGTGGCGGTGGAGTTGCCGGAATCCGAGGTAAGCAGCA
>VXPJ01000068.1:0-6478 GCA_009839635.1 Pseudomonadota bacterium | reverse complement strand
GGAAGCAGCACACATTTCAGAATTCTGTTCCTGGCTGCACTGGTGTTGTTTATCTTCACCTTTTTCTTCAACACGATTGCAGAAATTGTCCGCCAGCGACTGCGGGAAAAGTACAGCACCCTCTGAACAAACACCCGATGCACATACCTCATGTCTGAACAAACGAACAAAAGCTCTTTCACGTCGTTCATGTCGTCCGGGCAGCCTTGGGTGTGGATGAATGCAGGAGCTGTGGCCGTCAGCATGATCATGGTGGCAGGCTTGCTCTTTCTGATTGCCGTTCGGGGCCTGGGTCATTTTTGGCCCAAGACCGTGTATGAGATCGAATATGACAACGGCACCAACATTGTACAAATTGTTGGTGAGCGGGTGGAAACCGAGGAGGTACCCAAAAAGCGCATTGTGGAGTCCGGCATCAGAGTTGACAGCGACAAGGACCTCATCGAGCGCAGTCTCATTAAAGTAGGTATCCGCGAAGTGCTGGGTGTGGACTTCATGCTCACCGTGGCACCCAATGAAAGAAGTGTCCGGGTTCCTGAGGATGTGATCGTGCTGGAGCGCACGCAATGGGGAAACTTCTATGGGTATCTGACAGACGTGAAAGAGGCCGGTAAAACCGTGGATGTCGCCGATGCGGACCTGTGGGGCGAACTTGAACGCCGGTTACATCGTGTTACAGAGTTGCGCGAGCGGATCGAGCTGATCGAGAAAAACAGAATCGGTTCGATCAACTTCCAGTTGGAAAAACTGCGCCTCAAGCGACGGGGCCTGGAACTGAAAGGCATCACTGATCAAGGGACATATGATCTGCTCAGCACTGAACAGGATGAATACACAGGTGATTACGAGGTGCTGAAAGCAGAACTGGATGAGCTTTATCGGGATATTACCCGAGACAGCATTACTGCACGTGTGATGACCGGGGACGAGGTCGAAATCAAGCTTGCCAATGTGGTCAAGGCCTACCAGCCAAACGCGATGACCCTGGCTGCGAAGATTGTTTTCTACATCAAAACCTTCTGGGGTTTTATATCGGATGATCCGCGCGAAGCCAATACTGAGGGTGGAATTTTTCCAGCTATTTTTGGCACCGTGATTATGGTGCTTCTGATGTCGATTATCGTGACACCGTTTGGTGTGGTTGCTGCCATTTATCTGCGTGAATATGCCCGCCAGGGCCTGGTCACGCGTCTGGTCAGGATTTCCGTAAACAATTTGGCTGGCGTGCCCTCCATCGTGTACGGGGTATTCGGGCTTGGCTTTTTCGTCTATGTCGTAGGCGGCACCATCGATGAGCTGTTTTACCGGGAAGCATTGCCGTCTCCGACGTTTGGATCCGGCGGTGTGCTCTGGGCTTCATTGACGCTGGCCCTGCTGACGGTGCCGGTCGTGATCGTGGCCACTGAAGAAGGATTGGCCCGCATCCCACGATCGGTGCGCGAAGGTTCGCTGGCCCTGGGAGCGACCAAGGCAGAGACCTTGTGGCGTACGGTGCTTCCCATGGCAAGTCCCGCAATGATGACGGGTTTGATCTTGGCGGTGGCTCGTGCCGCCGGTGAAGTGGCGCCACTGATGCTGGTGGGCGCAGTGAAGCTGGCGCCCTCCCTGCCGGTGGACATGAACGCGCCATTTATACATCTGGAGCGTAAATTCATGCATCTGGGATTTCACATTTATGACGTGGGATTTCAAAGCCCCAATGTTGAGGCCGCCCGCCCGCTCGTCTATGCGACAGCATTAATCCTGGTAGCAGTGATTGTTGTTTTAAACCTTTCTGCGATCTATATCCGCAATCATCTGCGTGAGAAATACAGAAGTCTGGAGCAACACTAATGCCTCATTGATTGCAGCACATCAGGAAATATGCAAGGCTTTTTAGGAGTTCAGGAAAATATGGCAATGGCAGCACCGCAAATTTCACAAGACGTGCTACTCAACCGGGCAAGTCTGGACCTGGAAAAGGAGCAGGCCTGTTTCGAGTGCAGGGATTTTGGTCTCTACTACGGCAACAACCAGGCCTTGCGCGGGATTGACATGGTTATTCCCGAGAAAAGGGTCACTGCATTTATTGGGCCGAGCGGCTGTGGCAAGTCAACGTTGTTGCGTTGCATGAATCGAATGAACGACTTGATCGACATCGTCAGGCTGGAAGGAGAGATGCTGTTGCATGGGAAGGATATCAATAGCAAATTGGTCAATGTGACAGAACTTCGTCGACAGGTGGGCATGGTGTTTCAAAAACCCAACCCGTTCCCCAAAACCGTATACGAAAATGTGGCGTACGGATTACGATTACAGGGCGTGAACAAGAAACGGGTTTTGGATGAGCGTGTCGAGTGGGCACTGAAAGGTGCGGCACTGTGGGACGAGGTCAAGAATCGGTTGCAGGATAACGCCCTGGGATTATCGGGAGGGCAGCAGCAGCGGCTGGTGATTGCGCGGGCAATTGCGATTGAGCCTGAGGTAATTTTATTGGATGAGCCAGCGTCTGCCCTGGACCCTATCTCGACGCTGAAAATCGAAGAGTTAATCATTCAGCTGAAGCAAAACTATACCGTGGTCATTGTTACCCACAACATGCAGCAGGCTGCACGTGTCTCGGACTACACGGCTTTTTTATATCTGGGGGAACTGATCGAATTCGGTGCAACCGATCAACTGTTCACCAACCCTGTCCAGAAGCAGACGGAAGACTACATTACGGGCCGTTACGGCTAATGCTCTGGCGATTTCATTTGAGGTGACACATGGTTTATCAGGATATCGGGCAACATATCTCCCATCAGTATGATGAGGACTTGGAATCCCTGCGCAGCAAAGTGCTGAACATGGGTGGATTGGTGGAAAAGCAAGTTCAGAATGCGTTACTTGCCTTGACTCGTGCAGACAGCAGTCTGGCAGAGGATGTGGCCACCAGCGACTATCGAATCAATTCAATGGAAGTTGCGATTGATGAAGAGTGCACACAGGTGATTGCCAGGCGCCAGCCTGCAGCCAGTGATCTTCGCCTTTTGGTCACAATCTACAAGACCATCACAGATCTGGAAAGAATCGGAGATGAAGCGGAAAAAATCGGACGTCATGCCGTGAAGCTTGCGGCCATTGAGCGAACCCCGACCTACTTTTCGGAAATCAAGCACTTGGGGGAACAGGTCTGCAAGATGCTGCACGAATGCCTGGATGCCCTTGCCCGCATGGATATTGATAGCGCATTTGCTATTGCACAGGGTGATCGGGCCATCAACGATGAGTACGATGCGCTCACCCGTCAGTTGATCACCTACATGATGGAAGACCCTCGTAGCATCAAACGTTCACTTAGGGTGATGTGGTGTGCTCGTTCGCTGGAGCGGATCGGGGATCACGCGAAAAATATTTGTGAGGCCGTGATATACACCGTGGCCGGTCAAGACATTCGCCACACCAGCTTTGACCAGGTCAAAGCTGAACTCAGCGACTCAAACAACGAATAGTTGTTCCTGGTCCGAAATTTTCTCACACCAAGCAACAAGTCGTTTTATCCCCTTTAATCTTGCTTGGGATACTGTCTTATTGATAATCTGCGGGCTCGTCCTGAGGGCACGACGCTGTGGCTGGCAACGAAAAGCCGTTGCCACAGTCTGTTGCATTCAGGATTGAACCCCGTGAAAGTGCTGAGGCGCTGCGGATTCGGGAACAATCTTTTATACAACAAGAGTGAGGTTGAGATGCGTAAATTGATTCTGGTTTTGTTCATATCTGCACTACTGGCTGCATGCAGCAGTGAGGAATCTGACCATTCTGCCAACACAGCCGATGAAGCTGCAGAAGCGCCCATGGCAGAGGGTCATGCCAGTGATGGCGAACATGCAGAGACGGATGCGCCTGCAGAAGGGGGTAACGAGCAAGGAGGGTACTAAGTCAGGCAAAACCTCACATCAAATCAGCGGGCCGGCACGGCAAGATCTTGAAGGCAAGGGTATTCCCCGGCTGACTTTTCCGTAACGCAAAGCCTGTCTAGGCGCATCTTGTAGGTACGGCCCTGCTGTTCTGGCACCTATTCTGTAATGCCTGGCAGGTATCGTACGGGCGATGAGTCAAAGCAGATTTTTCATTGTTTCCGGCCCTTCGGGCTCTGGAAAAACGAGTCTGGTCAAGGCTGCCATTGAGGAAATTCCGGATGTGGCGGCTTCGGTGTCGCATACCACCCGGCCCATGCGACCCGGCGAGGTCGATGGCAGGGATTACATTTTCACAAGCGTTGCCGATTTCACTGGCATGATCGAACGGGGTGAATTCCTGGAGTATGCCGAAGTCTTTGGCAATTTGTACGGGACTTCACAATCGTCCGTGCAAAGTCAGCTCAAGGAGGGACTCAGGGTAGTTCTGGAAATTGATTGGCAGGGTGCGCGACAGGCTCGCGAGCGGATGCCGGATACGACCTCAATCTTCATATTGCCGCCCTCCAGGGCAGCCTTGGAGCATCGCCTTCGCAACCGGGGGCAAGATAGCGATGAAACAGTCTCAAGGAGAATGCGCAAGGCTGAAAGTGAAATCAGTCACTACGAAGAGTTTGACCATGTTGTGCTGAATGATGACTTTGATCATGCACTCGAGGCACTTACCTGCCTTTTTTCCAATCCGGAATGTTTTCAGCCACTTGATACCGGAGTACTGCAGTCGCTGACCCGGGAGTTGCTGGGCTAGTGCTGGTAGCAGGAGGATGAATTCGTTAAAATCACACGTTCCCCGATATGTTTTTGTAGGAGTATGTTATGGCCCGGGTGACCGTCGAGGATTGTCTGGAACACGTGGAGAACCGCTTTGAGCTGGTGTTGCTGGCCAGCAAGCGCACACGGCAACTTGTGCAGGGCGCTGAGGCACTTGTCGAGTGGGAAAATGACAAACCGACCGTAGTGGCATTGCGTGAGATTGCTGAAAATCTGATCAACGAGGAGAAGATGGAAGCAGCGCTTGCAATTCCTGCAGAGGGAGAGGGTGCTGAATTTGGTGAAGACGAACTGGCTGCACTGTACACGGAGATCAGCCGAGAACTCAACCAAACCCGCCCGGATGGCGAGGCTCTGGACAAGCCGGATGCCCTGTACTCGGCAGAGGAGTCAGAGGACCGGTTGCTGAGCGAGCGTTTGCAGCGTCTGATTGAAGAAGATGAGGCAAATGCAGGCGCCGAGGCGCAAGAACAGGCCCCGGATGACGGGACCTCCACCCCAACGGTGGATGCGTCCAGCGAAGGAGAACAGGAGGCATAGGCGGTTTCCTGACCCGCTTATTCTGCGGCAATGGCTAGTGTTGTAGAACCCGCTAGCAAACATCTAGCTGCACATCACCCTTCACGCTTTCTGATCAGCGACCTTTGTGCGTTGCTGGAAACGTACCTGGACCCTCAACATGTCAAGAGCGTGTACCACGCCTACCTGTTCAGTGCGACTGCTCACGAAGGCCAGACGCGCCTTACCGGCGAGCCCTACATCTATCACCCCCTTGCCGTGGCCCGCGTACTGGCTGGCATGCACATGGATGCGCAGACTATTGCAGCGGCAGTTTTGCATGATGTGATCGAAGACACGGAAACGGTCAAGGGGCAAATTACCCACGAGTTCGGCCAGGATGTGGCTGAACTGGTCGACGGGGTCAGCAAGCTCACCCATCTGGAATTCGGATCCAAGCAGGAGGCGCAAGCCGAGAACTTCCGGAAAATGATGCTTGCTTTTGCAAAGGACGTGCGCGTGATCATCATCAAGCTGGCGGACCGGCTGCACAACATGCGGACCCTGAGCGGAGTTGAATTCGAGAAACGCAAACGGATCGCGCGCGAAACCCTGGACATCTATGCACCCATTGCACAGCGACTGGGAATGCATGAGTTATGCATGGAGCTTGAAGAGCTCTCGTTCAAGACTCTATGGCCGCGGCGATATGAAGTGTTGCAGGATTCCGTAAAGCGCACCAATGTCAATCGGAAAAGGCTTCTTCAGGAGGCGGAGAAGAATCTCTGTGAAAGGCTGGACGATGCCGGCATCGTCAGCCGTATTCACGGTCGCGAGAAGAATATCTACAGCATCTACAGGAAGATGAGGGAAAAGCACCTTCAGTTCTCCGAGGTGTTTGATGTTTTCGGGTTCCGCATCGTCGTCGCCGATGTCGATACCTGTTACCGTGTGCTCGGTGTTATCCACAGCCTGTACAAGCCGGTTCCCGGCAAGTTCAAGGATTACATTGCCATCCCCAAAAAAAATGCCTATCAGTCACTGCATACCGTTTTATTCGGGCCCAAAGGCATACCGGTGGAGGTTCAGATCCGCTCTGAAGAGATGGATCAGGTCGCGCAGTCCGGCATTGCCGCCCACTGGATGTACAAGGGCGGTGAAGGCGATCACGCAGGGCCCCACACGCGGGCACAGGAATGGCTCAAGACCGTTTCGGAAATACAGCACAGCTCGGGCAGTTCGCTCGAATTTTTGGAAAGTGTAAAGACTGT
>VXPJ01000130.1 GCA_009839635.1 Pseudomonadota bacterium | reverse complement strand
CATGAAGTATGCTTGAATATATCTCGATCCGGCCTGCAGGTTTTTGTCCTGCATGCAGGGACCCATCCATTCGATGAAGGCTTAACATGCGCATGCTACAGGGGCTCTATGCAATCGCCGATGTGCAGCACATCCGCGCACACGATTTCTTCGATCGGGTGCAAACCGTGCTGCTTGAAGGTGTCCCGCTCATCCAGTACAGGGACAAGGTCAACGACCACGATGTGCGAACCCGTATCGCACAGCGCCTGCGACAGCTGACCCGGAAGCACCAAAGCCTGCTGATCATCAACGATGACGTCGAACTGGCCCGTGCAGTGGATGCCGACGGGGTCCACCTGGGCAAGGAGGATTGCGGGATCGATGAAGCCCGTGCCCGCCTGGGAGCGGACAGGATTGTCGGGGCATCCTGCTACGATGACTACGGCAATGCCGCTGAAGCGGTCGAAAACGGCGCCAGCTACATCGCGTTCGGGAGCTTTTTTGCTTCCCCGACCAAACCCTCGGCACCACGCGCCGACCTCGACCTGATCATTCGCGCCAAACAGGAAATGGACGTTCCGGTCTGTGCCATCGGCGGCATCACGCAGGCGAACGTGCTGCCATTGCTGGATGCCGGGGCCGACATGATTGCCGTGATCAGCAGTCTTTTTGCCGCACCCTCCCCGGCCCGGTCGGTGCAGGAGTACCAGGCCCTGCTGCAGCCGTTTTGTGCAGCCTCATGATTTTGAACAACCTCAGGACAGCCGCACGACGTACACCATGACCCGATCCGAACAAGCATTTGAGGAGGCCCTGCGCTACATCCCCGGCGGAGTCAATTCCCCGGTGCGCGCATTCAAGGCCGTTGGCGGCACCCCGGTTTTTTTCAAGCGTGGTCACGGCGCATACATGTACGACACCCATGACAAGAAGTACATCGATTACGTGGGCTCCTGGGGCCCGATGATCCTGGGCCATGCCCACCCGAAGGTGATCGAAGCCGTCCACCAGGCGGCAGAGAACGGTCTCAGCTTCGGTACACCGACGGAGCTGGAGACGGAACTGGCCAAGAAAGTCTGTGAGCTGATCGAGTCCGTGGATCTGGTGCGCATGGTCAATTCCGGCACGGAGGCCACCATGAGTGCGATCCGCCTGGCCCGCGGTCACACGGGCCGCGACAGGATCATCAAGTTCGAAGGCTGTTACCACGGTCACGCGGATGCGCTGCTGGTGAAGGCCGGCTCTGGTGCGCTGACACTGGGCGTGCCCAGCTCACCCGGGGTCATCCCGGCACTCGCTGAACACACCATCACGCTGACCTACAACGATCTGGACGGGGTGCGCACGACATTTGAAAACATGGGCGAGGAAATCGCCTGCGTGATCGTGGAGCCGGTGGCGGGCAACATGAACTGCATCCCCCCCGCCAAGGGCTTCCTGCAAGGCCTGCGCCAGCTCTGTTCGGAATACAAGGCGATCCTGATCTTTGACGAGGTCATGACCGGGTTTCGTGTCGCCAAGGGCGGGGCACAGCAGCTCTACAACGTGGTCCCCGACCTAACCACGCTGGGAAAAATCCTGGGCGGCGGAATGCCGGTCGGAGCCCTGGGGGGCGAGCGCAAAATCATGGAGTCGCTGGCCCCGGAAGGACCGGTCTACCAAGCCGGCACCCTGTCCGGCAATCCGGTATCCATGGCTGCGGGTCTGGCCACCCTCGAACTGCTTTCAGAACGCGGCTTTCACGACCAGTTGCACCGCAAGACTACGCAGTTGGCAGAAGGCATTCTCGATGCCGCCAAAGACCACCATGTCCCGCTGGCCGTAAATCATGTCTGCGGCATGTTCGGATTTTTCTTCACGAAGGAAAAGGAAGTGACCAATTTTTCCCAGGCCGCCTCGTGCAACCCGCAGCAGTTCACTGCCTTCTTTCATGCCATGCTGGACCAGGGCGTGTATTTCGCACCTTCACCGTACGAGGCAGGATTTGTCTCAAGCGCCCACAGCAGTGGAGATATCGAGACAAGCCTGGATCTCATCAGTCGCGCATTCGAGGGAATCTGAGCCGACCCAAAACCTGCTATACCCGCTGCCGTCAGTGGTGTTTTCTCAGAAAATCCAGAACCTCTGCCTGGACCCTTTCATCTTCAAGCAGTGCGTGCCGCTGCTTGAGGTCCGCTTCGGTATAGACGACAGATTTGCTGCCATTGCCCGGGTGTAGAAAGCCGGTGCATTCCCCGCGGGTCGTCGGGCCTTGAAACCAGGGGTCCTCCGAGGCCAGCAATGTCAGCACCGGTTCGTCTGCGTGTGCATTGATTCCACGGTACTCGTCCCAGGCCGCATGGCAGGTCCAGGCCTCGACCACCCGGGCCCTGAGCGAAGCCTTGCCGGATCGTGATTCAAATGTCGCCGCGGTGATGCCCCCTTCGCTGAGTCCCACCAGGTAAACACGGTCGGGATCCACCCAGGCAAGCGTCTTGGTTTTCTCGATAGCGTAGCCCGCATCGTACTGGCGCATCTTGAGGGTATCGCGGTACAGGCCGCCACGGAGATTTTTCCGGTCACAGGACTGCGGGTATTTTTTCCGGGCCATGCTTGGTGGTGCGATCACCAGGTAGCCGTTGGCGGCCAGGAAATTGATCCTCGTATGGGTGCCCTTGCCGATCCCCGAACAGCCGTGCAGGAAAACAACCGCTGGAAATTTTTCACCCGGATCAAGCCGGAGCTTGTGCAACTCCCCTACCGTGGTCTCGACATAGTCATGACCGGGATTCGGGATTCGCACCAGTGCCGCCTGCCACACCCGCTCCATCTCCACCGGATCATTCCAGTCCTCACTTCGCATCTCCTCAGCCGGGGTAAAGGTCCTGGTACTGGTGCTCAAGCCTGAACCTGAGGCACCGCCGGCACACAGGATCAGCATCAGGCAGGTCAGAACTGCCGTGGAAATCTTTTGATGCCTAGACCGTGGGTGATTCACCGGATCTGGAACGGACTTATTGATACTGGCTGGCCTAGGA
>VXPJ01000009.1 GCA_009839635.1 Pseudomonadota bacterium | reverse complement strand
TGCCCGTCCTGTACGTCGGCGGTCAGGGCGGGCACACCCCCACCAAATACCCGATTTGACACTGCTAGCACAGTCTGCTAGGGTATGGGGTGAAGGAACAAACGAAAGGACAAAAGTGACCCCTTCGCTCATGGAAGTATCACTTCCCCAACCCGCCCTCCACGCGGCGTTGCGCAAAGCGCACACCGCCACCGGGATCACCGGCCAGGTGCGGCTCGTCGCCTCCCCCGGCCAACTCGACGTGACCGCTCGCAACAACGGCCACACGACGATGCTGTTCGCCACCGAACTCGACGCCGACATCGCCTCCCCCGGCCATGTCACCGTCAACATTCGACAGCTGCTCCCAGCAGTCAAATCGTTCACCCCCGACATTTTGACCCTCACCGGCAACGACATCGGGTTGGATTTGTCGGCGGGTGACATCAACATCACCCTCCACGCGTCGGACCACCCGGCGTGCATTGCGGATCGGATACCGGCGGCGGGTGTCGCCGTCGGCGGTGTCGAGTTCCGCCGGGCCGTCGCCACAACCGTCCGCACGGTCGCGACAGACCGACATCCCGTGTTCGGGAACGTCTGGTTTGACCGCGAGCGCGACGGCGGCCAGTTGCGGCTGGTCGGCACGGACACGTTCCGCCTAGCCGCTGTTCGGGTCCCATCCGCCCACCAGACACCCGCCGGGTTCCAAGTCGACGCTCCGTCTCTGAAACGGGCAGTGAAAGCGTTAGGCAAACAGGTCCGATACGACCTGGCCCACGCGGACAGTCGCCTGTGGGTCAGCGCGGGCGGTATGACCGTCGGCATCGAAACCGACGACACTGCGTTGCCCCGCTATCGGGCTTGGGCGCAGGAAACCCGTTCGACGGTGACCGTCGCCCGTCGCCCGCTGGCCGACCTGCTCGGCAGGGCGGTGACGTTGGCGGTTAAGAAAACCCCGCCGCCGGTCTATTTGACAATGACCGCCGACACGTTGGAGGTGACATCGGAAACGGGCGCTGGGACGGTGTCCGGGTCGTTCCACGCTGGGACGTGTGACATGCCCGACCAGCCGACACGGCTCGGGTTCAACGGCAAGTTTCTGTTCGACGCGGTGGACACCCTCGAAGGCGACCAGGTGTCGTTGATGCTCCCCGAAGACCCGACCGAGCGTCCGAAGCCGATCAAGTTGATATCTGCGCCTGCCTGCGAGGTGTGGCATCTGGTGATGCCCACCCGCGGATAGCGCAAGGTTTTCCGACCGGGGCGGGTGCTCGGCCAATGTGCACCCGCCCCACTTTTGAAAGGACAAGAACGAGGATGATTTTGACAACCGACATTTACCGATATGAAGAAACCTTGCATCAGCCGTGGAACTGCCAAACCGCCCGGTTTGATGTGATCGTCGTGCCCGGTGTGCAGTCGTGCTGTCCCACTCAAGGCCGGTGGGAAACGCCCGACACCGGTGTGCGAGTGTGGATGAACGGCATGACCCCCGACCTGCAGCCGTTGGGTCAGTGCGGCCAGTGCGGTACGCACATTTGGCCGCATGCCGACATTGTCGCACCGGGCGGGCCCGTCCCGGAGTGGCTGACCGACCTGGCCGCCCGGACCCCCTGCGACTACTGCGACGAACGGGTCGAGTTGGAACGTCACGACGGTGATGACATCTGCCAGCGGTGCTACGACCACAACGACAGCGAAACGGCGCCGTTCACCCGCCGACAGTGGGCGTCGGTATGAAGATTGTTGAAATCCCCGACGTGTCACCGGAGGCGGGGGACATTCTGGTCGACTGCAGGGACCATCAGACAAGGTGGCTGTTCGGCGTGTGGGCCGACGGCGGCGACCGGCAGTGGCAGTCCGCCGAAAAGGCGGCTGCTCATCGGATGGGCACATGTCAGGCGGCGGGACATCGGGTGACGGTGTGGCGCTGCTACAACAGCAACACGGCAGGAGAGGCGGTGGCCGGTGGGGATGCGTGAACAGTTGAACTGTTTGACCCTGTCGGAGGGGAAACATCACAGGCGGGAGGATGGGATGTGTTTGATGGAGGCGGTCGCCTGGTGGGCGGATTTGCCGCATTCGGACCTGCCCGTTTCGACCAGTCCCGTGTTGACGATGTTCGGATGGACATGGAACGACGGTTTGGACGACGAGGAGCGGAACCAGTTGCGACAGTACGTGCCCCGTTTGTATGGCACCGCCGACGCCGAAAAGGCGGAGGAGGGTCGGGCTTGGTTGGCGTTGGATTGGCTGGCCCGTGTCGCCGCTCCGGCATGGCTGACAGCGGCGGGTTTCGACGTCGAGGCCGGGTGGCTGAGCGGCCTGCCGGAAGTGACGGCCCGGACTGGGGGTGGTGCGATTCGGACGGTGCAGAAAGCGTGCCGGTCGGTTGGGTTGGTGACCGCCCAGCGGATGAGCCCGACCGAAAAAAAAGCGACCTTGTCGACGGTGTGGGTGGGGTTGCGCCGGTCTGGGGTGACAGCAGCCGAAGCGGCTGGGACGACCCCGACGAACCGCACGTCCCATCGGCTGAGGTTGGGTGCTGGGGGGACGCTGGCCTGTCGGATGGCCGCGACGATGCTCGTATGGTCTGGGACTGATTTGCAGCCGACAGTGAGCCTGTTGCAACCGTCGGCGCATGACCTGTTCGACCGGATGATCCTCCACTCATGACCGTCCAAGAAGCACGGGCTGGTGGGCGGGTGTGCGGGACGTGTGGGGGGTCGTTGTGTCACCATTGCGGTCTGCCGGTGATGCCCGGCAAACAGTGGTGCTCGCGTGATGACTGTCAGCGTGCGCGTAAGAAGCGGTGGTGGAGGGAGCATAGGGGCAAGAAGGGTTTGTCGTGATCGGCTGGTTGCGACAGGTGATGCGGTGGCTTTTAGCGCCGTTTGTTATAACATTCATTCCACGTCGGTGCGATTGTTCGGCGTGTAGCAAAGGAGAACATGATGAGAACGGTTGGTAGAAGAAAAGTGTGGCGGCGATGCGCTATCGGGCTGGTCGCCCTGGCGGTGGCGAT
>VXPJ01000131.1:1391-3019 GCA_009839635.1 Pseudomonadota bacterium | reverse complement strand
GATCAGCTGGGGGCAGCAAACCGTCGACAGCGGGATCGCGGGGATCCTCATGGCCGTCATGCCTTTGGCCACGATCGTGATGGCCCATTTCTTCGTGCCCGGGGAAAGGCTGAATACATTGCAGGTGCTTGGCTTTCTGGCAGGGTTCGCCGGAATCCTGATCCTGCTTGGACCCGCAGCGGTGACCGAGTTTGGCAACGGAACCCACACGTTCTTGCCCATGCTGACCATCCTGAGCGGTGCCCTGTGCTATGCGCTCAACACCATCTTGGCCAAGCAACTGCCCAAGGAAAGCCTGCTGGCCATATCAGCAGCCGTGATGCTGGTTTCAGCCCTGATCATGCTGCCCGCCTGGTGGGCAACACAGGGTGGAACATCCATCCACCTGGTGAGCACAGAGTTCCTTGCGGTGGTGTTGCTCGGATTGTTCCCCACGGCACTGGCCACCCTGATCTATTTTGCGGTGATCGCCCGGGCAGGGCCTTCGTTTCTCTCACAGATCAACTACCTGATTCCGGTCTGGGCACTGCTGATGGGCATTGCGCTGATGAACGAGTCTTTCAGCCTTCATGCGTTCCTTGCATTGACCGTCATACTGAGCGGCATGGCCATTGCCGGGCGGGGCAGGCCATTGCCAGGCTATAGACAAACAACCACGCCCCCGGATCGCTGATCATGGATATGAATGGCGCTCGTGCAGCATTCCTATAACCACAGGCGTTTCAATTTGCAGGTATGGCCTACTAGACCCGGTATCCGGCAAGTATAATCGCTCAAAACAGTGCTCCCGGAACATGTGCACGGACCCGGCGAAGCAGGGCCCTCTGCAGTGTCCGGCACTGAACAGCTAGTATTGCAAGGAGCATTTTCATGACAGCAAACCGTGTGCAGCAGGTTCTGGATCAGGTCGGCGCTCTGGCTTTTCCGGGCATCTACGACACCCTGTCTGCAAAAATCGCAGAGCAGGCCGGTTTCCCGATAGCATTCGTGTCAGGCTACTCACTGGCTGCGGCAACCATCGGCGAACCGGATTTCGGCCTGCTGACCCAGACCGAGGTGGTCGAGCGCGCACGCGCGATCTGTTCGAGCGTGTCCATTCCCGTGATCGTCGACGCTGATACCGGTTACGGCAATCCGCTGAACGTGCATCGCACAGTAGAGCTTCTGATTGATGCAGGCGCTGCCGGATGTTTTCTGGAGGATCAGGTGTGGCCCAAGCGATGCGGGCACATGCGTAACAAAAAAGTCATTGCGCGCGAGGACTATCTGCAGAAAATCCGTGCTGCGGTAGATGCCCGGGGCGATCGTGACTTTTTCATCGTCGCACGCACGGATGCTGAAGCCGTGCATGGCCTGGACGAGGCCATCGCACGCGTCACCCAAGCCCGCGAAGCCGGGGCCGATGCAAGTTTTGTGGAGGCTCCGGGCTCGGTCGAACAGCTTGAGCGGATCGGGGAACGGGCTCCCAAACCGATCGTGGCCAACATGATCGAGGGCGGCAAAACCCCGGTATTGCCAAAAGAACAGCTGGAAGCCCTGGGATTTCAGCTCATCCTGTACCCGCTGACCGGCCGGTTTTGTTCCGGGCACGGCGGACAGAGCGGGGTCTATAAAACAAAAAAACGACC
>VXPJ01000131.1:0-1381 GCA_009839635.1 Pseudomonadota bacterium | reverse complement strand
TGACCGGCCTGTTTGCTGCCGGTCATGTGCTTCGTAGCCTGTACGCGCATCTACACCAGACCGGTACCACCCTGGGAATGGAAAACGAACTGCTCAGCTTCTCCGAGTTCAATGACCTGATCGGGGTGGAGGAAAAATACAGGTTCTCGGAGAAATACGGCGAGTAACCAGCGTTTATCCGGTCACTACTTGAATCATGAAGTTGCTGAGAGTCGCTGCCAGCAGCGTGATCACGGTCAAGCAGATGAGGTTCAGCCAGATGCCGGTTTTGCGCATCTGCTGTGAGCTGATGTGTCCTGACCCGAAGACGATGGCATTGGGGGGTGTGGCAATCGGCAGCATGAACGCACAGCTTGCAGCGATCGATGCCGGGATGACGAGGGTGTAGGGATGGATGCCAAGCGCCGGGGCAATGGCTGCCAGGACAGGCACCAGCGTGGCCGTTGTGGCCGTGTTTGAAGTCAGCTCGGTCAAGAATACCACCGCACTGATGACCGCCAGCAGGATCAGGAAAACCGGCAAAAACGACAGTCCCATGGCTTGGGCACCTATAAATTCCGTTACACCATTGGCCTTCACTGCAGCGGCCAGGCTCAACCCTCCGCCCAGCAGCAGCAGGATCCCCCAGGGCAGGTTCTTGAGGTCCACCCACTGCAGGATGAATTGCCCGGAATGGCTCCTGGCCGGGAGGATGAAAAGCAGCACCGCTGCGAAGATCGCAATACCTGAATCCGTAAGTCCGGCGAGCGGGACAAAAACATGGCCGAACAGGGAAATCTCGGCATGCTGCAAAGGGGTGCGCCCAAGCCACATCAAGACGGTGAAGGCAAATACGCCTAGCACGGCCTTCTCCTCATAGTCCATGGCGCCAAGTGAGCGCATTTTCTCCTTCAGGGAGTCCGCCGAACCTGAAAGCTGCACGGTGTCGACCTTGTAGATGACCTTGGTCAGCAGCCACCAGCTCAGGGGTAGCAGCACCAGCACGATCGGCACGCCGATCTTTGACCATTCGAAAAAGCTGATGTCCTGCTGGTAAGGAGCATCGATCGCATCGCGCACAAACGAAACCACGAATGAGTTGGGAATCGTGCCGATGACTGTCGAGATTCCGCCGATGGAAGCGGCATAGGCAATGCTCAGCATGATGCAGGTCGCAAATGCGTGTCCGGGATGCCCGTCTTCACCGAAATTTCCATTAAACAGGACCAGGCTGATGACACTCAGCCCGATCGGCAACATCATGGCCGTCGTTGCCGTGTTGGAGATGAACGCACTCAGGAATGCGGTGGCCAGCATGAACCCCCCGACGATGCGTGCCGGGGAATTTCCGACCCGGCTCAGAATTCCAAGTGCGATCCGCCTGTCCAGCCCCCACGCAGGA
>VXPJ01000135.1:563-3120 GCA_009839635.1 Pseudomonadota bacterium | reverse complement strand
TGTTTGGACGCAACTCCGTTTCCGGCACCTACGGCTATTTCAAGAAGAAAGCGCTGTGCAAGGGTGACTACAAGTCTACCGTGAACGAACAGCCAGGTTCAGCCTCCGTGGTGCAGTCCGTATCTTCATCATTGAACGGCATTGGCTATTCCGGTATCGGGTACAAGACATCCGGTGTGCGGGCTGTCCCACTGTCGAAAAAGGCTGAGACAGAGCGTGTGGAAGCCACGTCTGAGAACGCCGTTTCCGGAGCATATCCCTTGGCCCGTTTCCTGTATGTGTATGTAAACAAGGCGCCCGGGAAACCCTTGTCACCCCTCGAGGGAGAATTTATCAGGATGGTTCTGGCAATACAGGGCCAGAAGGTCGTAGTAAAGGACGGTTACATTCCACTGCCGGCGAAAGTGGCGTCCAAGGCACTGGCTAAGCTTGAACTCTAGGCCGGTTGGAAACCAACAGAAAGCCTGGATTGAACCGGGCCCGCAGCCAGCTCGAGGTCTGCAAACAGCAAGCCAGTTGAGGCCCTGGTATCGTGCCGGGGCCTTTTTTAGGGACACTCGGGTTCCTATCCACAGTCCAGGCATCAGGATTCCCCAGACACAAAAAAAACCATGACGCCGGAATCAGGTTCCAAAACCGCACTCGTACCCAAGCCGCTTGAGTTCAACCAGAGTCTTTGGCAAAGACGGGCCATCCGGAATTTTCTGGCCAGTTACCTGGTCGGTGCTGGCGGGATTGCCGTCATCGGTTCGATCATCCTCATATTCGTCTTCCTGTTTGCTGTGGTATTTCCCTTGTTCAAGGGTGCACAGATGCATCGGGTCACGAGTTATACCCTGCCTGAGGCGGGCGCCGGGGATACCCTGCTGTATTCGACAGAAGAACAGGCAGAAATCTCCATGCGTCTGGATTCGAAGGGGACGGTACACTTTTTCCATGTGGATACCGGTACAGCCGTACAGAAGGTTGACCTGCTGGCGGATCTTGATGCCAGCCGGATCAGCAGCTGGACCCGAATCAGCATCGAAAACAACATTATCGGGCTGGGCCTGGACACCGGGCAGCTCCTGGTATTCCGGCACAGTTATGACCTGAGGTACGACGACGGTCGTCGCACCATCATCCCCAGAATTACTTTTCCGTACGGCGAGTTGCCCATTGATCTGGGATTGGGCAGGCAAGAGCTGATGCATGTCGCAGTAGGGGACAACGAAGAGGGCCTGACCGTATTCGCCTATACCGAAGACGGCGCGAGCCTGGTGGATTTTGAAAAGTTGTCATCGTTCCTTGATGAAGACGAACTGGAACTGGAAATGGCCAGCCAGGTGAAATTGCCTTACGTCGATACTCTGACCCGTGCCTTGCTGTCACCCGAAAGACAATGGCTTTACCTGCTGAACCGGGAAGGTGTGATTTCCTATTATGATGTCCGTGCCAGGGACAGGCCCGTGCATGTCGAGGATGTCTCGCCTCTGTCCGGTGACCGAACGCCTGCCTCGTTCGAGTTCCTGATCGGTGGGATTTCGGTACTTCTGGGTGATGACCAGGGCAATATCCACCAGCTGTTTCCGGTGCGCGATGACGACGGTGTTCATCATCTGACCGATATCAGGCAGTTCAACAGCGGGGATGCGAAGATCTCGAGTATTACAGCCGAGCAATTGCGCAAGGGATTCCTGGTCACGGATGATGCGGGCAACGTCTCGATTTTTCACACCACCGCCTCCAGGCACCTGTTGAGCGAGGGGATTTCGGACCGCCCCCTCAGGCACCTCAGCATTGCGCCGAGAAGCGACAAGATCCTGGCCGAAGACAGCGCCGGTGCGCTGCATGTCTGGATGCTGGACAGTGAACATCCGGAAGCTTCGTTCAGTTCGATCTGGGGCAAGGTCTGGTACGAGAGCTACGAAAAACCGGAATTTGTATGGCAGTCGTCCTCAGCATCCAGTGATTTTGAACCCAAGTTCAGCCTGACTCCACTTACCTTTGGGACATTCAAGGCGGCATTCTATGCCATGTTGCTCGCCATGCCGCTTGCCATATGCGGGGCCATCTTCACGGCCTATTTCATGGCCCCGGGAATGCGGGGTCTTGTCAAGCCAACGATTGAGGTGATGGAGGCGCTGCCTACCGTGATTCTCGGATTTCTCGCGGGTTTGTGGCTGGCGCCGTATGTGGAGGCCCACCTGCCCGGAATCTTCGTCTGCCTGCTGGTGATCCCTGTGGGGATGTTTCTTGCCAGCCTGGTCTGGTGGCATGTGCCGGAAAATGTCAAGTTGCTCATCCCGGACGGATGGCAGGCGGCGCTATTGATTCCCATCGTCCTGATTTGTGGCTGGATGGCCCTGGCATTAAGCCCCTGGATGGAGAACACGCTGTTCGATGGCAACATGAGGATCTGGATCACCGATACCATGGGAATCGGTTATGACCAGAGAAATTCAATCATAATCGGTATTGCAATGGGGTTTGCCGTGATCCCTACCATCTTCTCCATTGCAGAGGATGCGGTGTTCAGCGTGCCCAAACACCTGCCTGCAGGGTCTCTTGCGCTGGG
>VXPJ01000135.1:0-553 GCA_009839635.1 Pseudomonadota bacterium | reverse complement strand
CAATCCCTGGTACGGGTCGTGCTGCCTTCTGCCAGTCCCGGAATCTATTCTGCAACCATGATCGGGCTTGGCCGTGCGGTGGGAGAAACCATGATCGTGCTCATGGCGACCGGAAATACTCCCGTTATGGATTTCAGCATCTTCGAGGGGATGCGCACGCTTTCTGCCAACGTGGCGGTGGAACTGCCGGAGTCGGAAGTAGACAGCACGCATTTCAGGATACTGTTCCTGGCCGCGCTGGTGTTGTTTGTGTTCACGTTCTTCTTCAATACCGTGGCGGAGATCGTTCGCCAGCGGTTGAGGGAAAAATACAGCACGCTTTAGGGAACAGTTAGCCAGGTCAGCCCATGTCAGCACGCACCAACCAGAGCAGTTTCAAGTCATTCATGTCATCCGGGCAGCCCTGGGTATGGATGAATGGGGGGGCCGTGGCCATCAGCATGATCATGGTGGCGGGCCTGCTCCTGCTGATTGCGATGCGCGGTCTGGGCCATTTCTGGCCCAAGACAGTGTACGAGATCGAATATGACAACGGCACCCGAATGGTCCAGAT
>VXPJ01000082.1 GCA_009839635.1 Pseudomonadota bacterium | reverse complement strand
TGGGCTGCCCGCCCACGGCGTTCCCCGGCGCTCAACTGGTAGTCCTCTCCGACCTCGCGCACCACGACGGGCTGCATCACCCCCTGTTGGCGGATCGATTCCGCCAGGGCTTCCAGCGCTTCGGGTTGCATCGACTGGCGTGGCTGGTACGGGCTGCGTTGGACCCGTTCGATCGGCAACTGCCGCAGGGCCGCACCGCGCGCATCGTCTTTCGCGCCCGGGCCAGGGGTGCTCAGTAATACGTCGACCCCCAGTGCGCCCAGCCCTCGTTTCTTCTTTGTCATGACTCCGGTGTGTGTTGCTGCATCTCCGGCGAGCCAGGCGCCGTTGTTTCGGGCCCCTCCGTGCGCGCCAGCATCTCGTTGGCCAGGTTCAGGTAGGCCTGCGCACCGCGCGAGTATGCATCATACAACAACACCGGCAGGCCGTGGCTAGGGGCCTCGGCCAAGGTCACGTTGCGGGGGATGATGGTGCGGAAGACCTCTTCGCCGAAGTGCGAGGCCAGCTGGCTGGAAACATCCTGGGCCAGGTTGTTGCGCGAGTCGTACATGGTACGCAGCAATCCCTCAATCTCAAGTGTCGGGTTGGCGGTGCGGCGCACACGGTCGATGGTTTGCATCAGGGCCGACAACCCCTCGAGCGCATAGTATTCGCACTGCGTCGGAATGATGACACTGTCGGCTGCCACGAGGCCGTTGAGCGTGAGCATGTTGAGCGAGGGCGGGCAGTCGAGAAAGACGTAGTCGTAGTGCTCGTGCAGCGACTGCAGGGTCTCACGCAACCTGAACTCGCGGCCCTGGAGTTCCAGCAGGCGCACTTCGGCCGTGGTCAGCTGCTCGTTGCCGGGCATCAGGTCGTAGCCGCCCTTGCAGCCAGGAACGATGCATTCTGCAGCCAGCGCATCCTTCATCAGGGCCTGTGCCGTGGTGTTCTCCACATCCCGCTTGTCGACCCCGGAGCCGGTGGTGGCATTGCCTTGCGGGTCCAGATCGATGAGCAGCACCCGACGGGGAACGTTCGCCATGGCGGCGGCCAGATTCACCGAGGTGGTGGTCTTGCCCACGCCGCCCTTCTGGTTGGTGATGGAGACTGTCCTCATGAACCCTTTTCGAGCACGGCAATTTGTCGGCCGGTGCCTGCGCCCGGAACACCCGCCGGATACACGCCCTGCAGGCGATACCCGCCGGGCAACTCTGGCAGGCCGCCCTGGCCCAGCATGAGCAGCACCCGGCCACGGTCCAGCAGGGGATCCACCCAGGCCAACAGCGTATCTGCAGGCGCCAGCGCACGGCTCACCACCGTGTCAAAGCCCTGTGGCGGGACGTACTCTTCCACCCGTTGCCGGTGCACACTGGCATTTTGCAGGCCGATCTCGATGATGCACTGCTGGATGAACCGGGTTTTCTTGGCATTGGCGTCGAGCAGCAGGAATTCCCGGTCCGGGCAGGCAATCGCCAGGGGGATGCCGGGCAGCCCGGCACCGCTGCCAACGTCGATCACGTGACGGCCGGCAAGATGCGGCAGCAGGCTCAGGCTGTCGAACACATGACGGTGGAGCAGCGTGTCGGTGTCTACAGCAGCCGTGAGGTTGTACGCCGCGTTCCATTTTTGCAGCAGCTGCATGAATTGCAGCAGCGCCTGCCGGCAGGCGATGTCTGCCGGGACCTGCATCTGTCGCAGCCCGGCCTCAAGCTGCGGCCCGTCCTGCGGGGGCGAAAGGGGGGTCGAGGGTACGGCCAAAGAACTCACGCGCTCTGCTTCAATTGCTCACGCGTTCTCAAGTGCACTAGCAACAGCGACAGTGCCGAGGAGGTCATGCCCGGGATTCTGGCGGCCTGCCCCAGGGTGCGCGGGCGAATCTCGGCCAGCTTCTGGCAGGCCTCGTTGGACAGCCCGGTGATGGCGGCATATTCCAGGTCCTCCGGCAAGCGGACATGTTCTTGCTGGGAGAGGTGTCGGGCCTGGGCGTCCTGGCGTTCAATGTAGCCGGCGTAGCGGGCCTGGATCTCGATCTGCTCGGCGACGTCCGGGGCGATGTCCGCGCATTCCCCAAGGGCCAGCCGGCGCAGTTGTTCGAGGCTCGTGTGCGGTCTTCGCAACAGGTCATACAGGCTGTATTCGTGCCTGAGTTCACCGCCCAGCAGCTTGCGCGCCTGTGCGGGCGACACGTCCTGCGGGCGTAAACGGGTGGCCTGCAGGTACCGGGTCTCGCGCTCGATGGCCTCGCGCTTTTGTACAAATGCCTGCCAGCGCGCCTCGGGCAGGCAGCCGAGCCGGTAGGCGGTTTCGCTGAGCCGCAGGTCAGCATTGTCCTGGCGCAGCAGCAGGCGGAATTCGGCGCGGCTGGTAAACATGCGGTACGGCTCCAGGGTGCCGCGCGTGACCAAGTCATCCACCATGACCCCGAGGTAGGCCTCATCGCGGCGCACGACCCAGGCCTCCTTTTCCTGCACACGGCGCGCAGCGTTGATGCCTGCCAGCAGCCCCTGGGCGGCCGCCTCCTCGTAGCCCGTGGTGCCGTTGATCTGGCCGGCAAAATACAGCCCCCGCACGACCCGGGTCTCGAGGCTGGGACGCAGGTCGCGCGGATCAAAAAAGTCGTATTCGATGGCGTAGCCGGGGCGCGTGATGTGCACGTTCTCGAAGCCCTTGATCGAGCGCACGAAGTCGCACTGGGTCTCATAGGGCAGGCTGGTCGACAGCCCGTTCGGGTACACCTCGTGGGTGCGCAGGCCCTCCGGTTCGACGAATACCTGGTGTTGGGTGCGGTCTGCAAAACGGGTGACTTTGTCCTCGATGGAAGGGCAATACCGCGGGCCGACGCTCTCGATGCCGCCGTTGTACATGGGGGAGCGGTGCAGGTCCTTGCGGATCAGGGCATGCGTGGTCTCGTTGGTGTAGGTGATGTGACAGCTGACCTGTTCGGGGTGCAGTTCGCGGCTGCCCGCAAACGAGAATACCGGGGTCGGCACATCGCCCGGCTGGCGTTCCATGACGCTGAAATCGATCGTGCGCCCGTCCAGGCGCGGTGGGGTGCCTGTTTTCAGGCGCCCGACCCGAAACGGCAACTCGCGAAGGCGCTGCGCGAGAGTCAGGGCCGGCGGGTCGCCGGCGCGCCCGGCGCCGTACGGGATTTCGCCGACATGGGTATTGCCCCCCAGAAACGGGCCCGTGGTCAGCCCC
>VXPJ01000132.1 GCA_009839635.1 Pseudomonadota bacterium | reverse complement strand
AAAAAAGCCGTTAAGCGTAAGACTGCTAAACGTAAAACTGCCAAAAAGGCAGTTCGGCGTAAATCCCGCTAACGCTAAGTCGTCTGTACCACAAAAAAAGGCTCTTTTTAGAGCCTTTTTTTGTGACAAACCCCTCTTCAGGATTCGTTGCGTTACTAGCTTTAGATACTAGAGCCGTATGCTCCGAAACAATCTTAAATTTCTAGCCTAAGAACAATTTATATACCGGGTTGCTGGTTTCCTCCCAGCACCTGTACCCCAGTTTAGCCAAGAACTGGTCAAAGCGCTTTCGGTGTTCTGCTGGTACCTGAATCCCGGCCAACACACGCCCATAAGCTGCACCGTGGTTGCGGTAGTGAAACAGACTGATGTTCCATTCCTGCCCAATCATTTCCAGGAAGTCCAGCAATGCACCCGGCCGCTCCGGAAATTCAAAACGAAACAGGATTTCATTCTCCAGTGTCGGACTTCGGCCACCCACCATGTGCCGCAAATGAAGAATAGCAACTTCATTCTCCGAAATATCAAGTGCAGGATACCCAGATGTTTCCAATGTTTGTAGCAGCTGATTTTTTTCAGTTTCAGCATCCTCCACGTTCACACCCAAAAATATTTGGGCTTCCTCGGTGTCTGCATAACGATAGTTGAACTCCGTAACTCCACGGGATCCGAGTAGCCGGCAGAACGCTAAAAAGCTGCCTCGCCTCTCGGGAATGGTCACCGCAAACAAGCACTCCCTTCGTTCGCCAAGTTCTGCACGCTCTGCTACATGGCGCAAACGATCAAAATTCATATTTGCACCGGTATTTACTGCGACCAGCAACTTGTCTGTGACTTTTTCCCGGTCAACATATTGTTTGATCCCCGCCAAAGCCAAAGCCCCTGCAGGTTCAAACAGCGTGCGGGTCTCATCAAAGAGGTCCTTGATGGCGGCACAGATCTCATCGGTACTTACTAACAACACCTCATCGACAAGTCGTTTTGCTATTTCAAAAGCTTTTTCACCAACACATCGAACGGCAACCCCATCCGCAAAAATCCCGACGGTGTCCAGTTGCACTCTCTTTTTTGCCAGTAATGCGGAATGCATGGTCGGTGCATCCTGAGGCTCAACCCCGATCACCTTGATGTCAGGCCGGTAGTGCTTGATATAGGCCGCCATGCCGGCAATAAGTCCACCGCCCCCAATCGGAATGAATATCGCATCTATGCCAGATGGGATTTGCTGCAGTATCTCCTGTGCGACAGTCCCCTGTCCCGCGATAACATCATCGTCATCATAGGGATGCACGAAAGACAGCCCCTGACTTTCTGCAAGTTCATAGGAATGCAGAAAGGCTTCGTCATAGGTATCACCATGCAAAATTGCAGTTGCTCCCATGCTGGTGACCGATTGCACCTTGATGGATGGAGTGGTACATGGCATCACGATAGTGGCGTGAATGGCTAGTTTTTTTGCAGCAAGGGCTACACCTTGGGCATGATTTCCTGCGGATGCGGCGATTACCCCTCGCTTCCTCTCAGATTCCGGCAAACGCGCAATTTTGTTGTAGGCGCCCCTGAGTTTGAAAGAAAAAACGCTTTGTTGATCTTCTCTCTTCAGGTAAATCTGATTAGAGAACCGTTCAGACAGGGTATCTGCAAGATCAAGTGCAGACCTGACCGCAACATCGTACACCTTGGCATTTTCTATCTTGTTTACAAGTTCTTTGTTTTCCATATCATAAAATCACAATAGATCATGCTTTCCGTATCTGGTATCGGTATCATTTATAAAACTCAAACTGTTTTCATGCAATGTCACTTGAGAAAAAGAAACTAGCTGCTGCCGAGAGTGCTCTGGATTATATACAAGCTGGCGATGTAATCGGTGTTGGTACAGGATCTACCGCAAATTATTTTATCGATGCACTTGCGGGCATAAAAGGGAAAATCGATGGAACCGTGGCAAGCTCAGAAGCCACGGCAAGGCGACTGAAGGAGCACGGCATACAGGTGCTGGACCTGAATTCCGTATCCAGCCTGCCGGTATATGTCGATGGTGCCGATGAGGCGACACGCCACAAGCATTTGATCAAAGGGGGTGGTGGCGCGTTAACGCGTGAAAAAATTGTTGCGGGAGTCAGTGAGAAATTCGTGTGCATTGCTGACGATACCAAGCTAGTGGATACGCTGGGAGCTTTCCCCTTGCCCGTTGAAGTAATCCCTATGGCAAGAAGTCACGTAGCAAGACAGCTTGTCAAGCACGGCGGTATCCCCGAGTTGAGAGAAGGATATAAAACCGATAACGGCAATTTTATTCTCGATGTGCACAATTTGGAAATCCTGAATCCCGTAGACAAGGAACGCGAACTGAACAATATCGCAGGTGTTGTCACTGTCGGCATTTTTGCATTAAGGCCCGCCGATATACTGATTTTGGGTAAGGAATCAGGCCTTCAAATTATCTGACAGGGCAACTCGCAACGAACCTGGCATGGGCTCCTCGGGGTACACGGGAGAAATTCAGACGGCTTGCCCTGAAAGAATTCTAAATCTACAAATGATTTACGAGCCCCGACACACCTGTGAATGCCAGGGGGTTATAGGCATCGTCAAACTGTTCAGCGCCCAGGAAACTCCTCTCAAGGAGACGCAGATTAGCGCTTGGAATATTGCTCTTTCTTGCGTGCTTTGCGCAGGCCAACTTTTTTGCGTTCCACTTCACGCGCATCACGGGTGAGAAATCCGTTCTGTCGCAACGGCGCTCGAAGATTTTGGTCATATTCCAGCAATGCCCGGGCTATTCCCAACTGGACCGCACCGGCCTGGCCGTTCGAACCCCCACCCTTGACCTTGACATCAATATCAAATTTGTCTGTCAGCTCAGTAAGTTCGAGTGGCTGGCGAATTATCATGCATGATGTCTCCCTGCCAAAATATTGATCAAAGGCACGCATATTGACCGTGATCTGGCCTGAGCCAGGACGCAGATAGACGCGTGCAGTCGAACTTTTTCTTCGCCCGGTTCCGTAAAACTGTTCTTGTGGCATGGGTAATTAAAACTCTAATGGTTGGGGTTGCTGTGCGGAATGCTTGTGCTCTGAACCTGCATAGACTTTCAGTTTTCGAAACATTGCCCGGCCCAGTGGATTCTTTGGCAACATCCCTCTTACTGCGTTCTCAATAACACGCTCAGGCTGTT
>VXPJ01000029.1 GCA_009839635.1 Pseudomonadota bacterium | reverse complement strand
TGAACCATGCCCATCGCTGCCACTGCAGCAAGTACTGCTGAATTTCCTCTGCCCATTTGGTCAGGCTCCTGTCGACTTCGCCGAGCCTGTCGAACCGTTCTGACACGGGAATCCCTTCATATTCCTCTTCGATCACAATGGATGATCCTTCTGAGGATTCCTGCACGGTGATACGTGTGCAGGATTTCAGGCACTGGGAGTAGTGAATCTCGAGACCGTTCGAAACAGGTCTCACGGTGATCTCGGTATCGATTTCGAAAGCGGGAGCTTGGCTGTGGTTTATGGCATGCAAGCGGTACTGTCCTGCAGAGATTGTTTCCCACCCCTTGAATACCAGGTAAGGATTGATGCGGAACAGTCGCTCTACGTCCTGGAAGAATTCCAGCAGGAGTGCCGGCTCCAGTGGCATCCCGAACTGTACCCAGGCCTTGTCTTCCTGGGCAAGTGACTGGTTCCCGTCAGCCACAAGGATGGGGCACGACCAAGAGCGGGGTTTTCAGCCGCCGGGTGACATGCCGGGTCATCATTTGCGAGCGTAAGCCCCTCGATCTCTTGGGCCGGGGCGAGCCCATCACGACCAAGTTATAGGCTGACTGTTCACAGGCATCCGTCAAGCACTGGTCCGGCTTGCCAAGGACGACCTCATGGGCCGAATCCGCACTTGTCTTCGACAGCCGGTCCCGAACCCGCCGGAGGTGTCCGTTCGTCTCGCGACTCAATTCCATCTCGAGATAATGCTCGAACCGCTTGCGGGTTGAGCTGTTGTTCAACCAGTCATCCCCCAGCATATCCTTCCAGAATTCGGGAATGACCAGTAAGTGGGTGACCCGGACTCCGGGTGCACACATCTCCAGCACTTTGTTCTCCGCAGCGAGGGCTCCCTCGGTCCCGTGGCTTGCGAGCAGGATATTCTTCATGATCCGTCCAATCGAAGTGCCTAAACGTTGCGACTAGTAGGCGATATACACGGCCAGGGCGATCACCAAGGCGAGGATCAGCGCCATCAAATCTTCCCTGCGATCGCTGTTGAAGATTGACAATGCACTGCCTCGATCAAATTCTTTTTCACTTTCATTCATGGGGAACTCCTGGGAAATTTTTCATTTAAACGGTTTCCGAGATGAACAGCATGACAACAACCAGGGACAGGCCGGCCTTGATCGCACCCACGATGCCACCGATTATGGCAGGCTGCCCACCCGCTTGGCGCATTGCCGAGACCGTGATTTGCATGCCAAGACCGACCAGGCCAAAGGCAAACAGCCACGTGATCCAGTCACGGAAGGCCTTGATTTTCTTCGCGGTATGGCGCACGGATTTGTGGGCTTTCTTCAGGGTCTTGTTGGCCTCCTTGGAGAGCACCTTTGCATTGATGAGCCCGCGAAGGACATCGTCATCCTCGATACTCATCACCTTGCCGTGATCGATAAGCCGCTGCAGGGCCTGCTGGCGATCCTGGCGCTGTATCTTGGAAGATTCCTCTGCGAGCTGTGCTGTTTGCTCGTGCGATAGCAGGTTTTCCTGCTTGAAACCCGACTCGGTCGTGTTGCCAAAATACTTGCCCTTGTAATGGTTCGCCGGTGCAAACACGCCGGTAGTCGAAAGTGCGAACAGCAGGATGAAACCGAGCACGAAGATCGGGAATTTCTCGAAGGTTACCCGTGCAACATTCACTTGCTGGGCTGCGGCCACTTCTTCCCGTTTGACGTACCACACGGCCAGCCACAAGACGATGATGGGCAATACCAGTACGCGCGTGATATTGAAGATCTCCGCGACCTTGAGGGTCTCGATGCCATCTGGCTGGTAGGCCAGTGCCGCGCCTGCGACCTGGGCGGAGTTCAGGATGCCGGTGCCGGCCCAAGCCCCGAATTGCACATGCGACATGTCGAGCAGGTGGCCGACGATGGGGAATACGAACATGCAGCCCACGCCCCACAGCAGGATAGTGCCGATGGTGTAGGCGATCTCCACCGACTTTGCCTGTACGACCGGGGCTGCGGCCACCGTGGCCGAGACCCCGCACACGCCCATGCCCGCCGACAGCACACCGCCCATGGAACTCGGAATCTTCATGCGGGTCCCGATCCACAGCACGAGCCCGACCGAGCCCAGCACGAAAAAACCGATCATTACGATGGAGAGCCCACCAAGGTTTTTCAGTTCCGCAGCGCTGTAAAGCGTGCCCAGGAGGATGACGCCAGTCTTAAGGCCGAGGCGCGAAAGCCGCACTCCGTTTTCCGCCCAGCCAGGGATTTTGAACACATTGACGATAATGATTCCGGTGAGGATGCCGAGCACGACGTAGTTCAATCCCAGGATGGTGTGCAGATGTTTGCCGGTGTTACCGATCTTGCCCAGCGCTTGGCTTGCAACGGCGATCTCGGGCGCCAGGAACCAGCGCACCAGCATCGCAATGAGTAGGATGAACATGGCACCGGCTACCGTCGACAGGTAGTAGTCGAGATGGCCTTCACGCGGCTTTGCTTGCCACTGCCAAATGCCTACCGCCACAGAGAAGATTCCGAAATACAGGGGTACGGTGGCAATTTCCCCTGTGTATTTGTACTTGGCACCGCCAAGGTGTCCGATATAGCCTGATAAAAGTCCGGACTCGAACAGGTACCAGATACCCAGCATGATCAGACCCATCATGAGCAGGGCCGGAGACTTGCGGGTATAGATCATAGGCCTGTTTTAGTCAGGTGGTGAAATTCCGTACAGCAACTTGCACATGTCCGTTGCAGTCCAAGGAGATTACCAACGCCTGTAGGGGACTACAAGCAGGCCAAACCGTGGATATCCGCGAAGTCGCCGACAAGGTCTGTCTGGTCAGCTTCATGCAGTATGGTATAGGCTTCTTCGACGAAGAAGCCGGGCGGGTCGAACCCGCCGTGAACCCGTTTATACCGAAAAAGTGTTAACCATGTCTCCGGTATAAAACGTACACCATGTGCTCGGCACGGACCCTAACAAAGATGGTGCCCCGTGCAGGATTCGAACTTGCGACCTTCCCCTTAGGAGGGGGACGCTCTATCCAGCTGAGCTAACGGGGCAGTATATGGCAGTCATTCTCAGGCAAGAGTCGTGTAGAAGTTTTGCTGCAGATAATCCTGGAAAATTCAGGCAATTCAAAGCCACTTTCACAGGTATTTCCTCGTATCTGCGGGCATGTTTTGGTGCCGGGAG
>VXPJ01000066.1 GCA_009839635.1 Pseudomonadota bacterium | reverse complement strand
CGCTCAATGTCGAGAGCCGTAACTTTGCCGCCTACCTGCAGGCCGAGATGAATCTGCAAAGAGGTGATCGTGTTGCTGTTATGCTCCCAAATCTCCTGCAGTTCCCGGTCGCAATGTTTGGCATCCTGCGCGCCGGGCTGGCAGCCGTCAACATCAATCCCCTGTACACCTCAAGAGAGCTCGGTGAAGCGCTGAAAAAGTCAGAGGCAAAGGCCATCGTCGTTCTGGAAAACTTTGCGAATGTGCTGGCCGAGGTGGTTGAGGACAGCTGCATCGACCATGTGATTGTTACGAGGGTTGGAGACTTGCTCAGTTTTCCCGAATCCCTGGTTGTAAATTTTGTGCTGAAACACGTGCAGCATAAAATTCCCGAATACGATCTGGAGAACACGGTATTTCTCAATGAGGTCCTTGCTGTCGGCCGTGCCAGACGATTCGTCAAACCAGCGCTTACCCCGGATGATGTCGCCTTCCTGCAACTGACGGGCGGTACGACAGGTTCGGCAAAACTGGCAATCCTCACGCATGGCAACCTGCTCTCAAACATTGCCCAGGTTGATGCATGGTTCAAGCAGGTTCTGGAAGAAGGCAAGGAAATCGCGATTACGGCATTGCCGCTGTACCATATATTTTCCCTGACTGCGAACTGCTTTTTGTTTGTTCACCTCGGAGGCCTGTGCCATCTGATCACCAATCCGCGTGATATGAAAGGCTTTGTCAGGGAACTCTCGGAAGTGAAATTTTCCGTGATCACCGGGGTCAACACCCTGTATAACGGGCTGCTGAACACCGAGGGATTTTCTGAGCTGGATTTTTCGAGCCTCAAGATCTCTCTGGGAGGCGGCATGGCCGTTCAGGAAGCCATAGCTGAAAGGTGGCAGCAGGTCACGGGCTGCGTGCTTGCCGAGGCGTACGGCCTGACAGAAACCTCCCCGGCTGTGACGGTCAACCCACTGGACCTCGAAAAATTCAACGGCAAGATCGGGTTGCCAGTTCCGAACACGGAGATTTGCATACGCGATGACGACGGCAAGGATCTCGGTATAGGGGAGGCCGGTGAACTTTGTGTTCGAGGACCCCAGGTGATGCAGGGTTACCTGAACGACCCGGAGGAAACCCGCAATGCACTGAGCGAGGATGGCTGGCTGCGGACCGGTGACATTGCCATGGTGGACGATGCCGGATTCGTAAGCATTGTCGATCGCAAGAAAGACATGATTCTGGTCTCGGGGTTCAACGTCTATCCCAACGAAGTCGAACAGGTTGTGGCCGCCCACGAGGGCGTGCTGGAGGTTGCGGCCATCGGAGTGGAGGATCCTTCCTCAGGTGAGGTTGTAAAGCTCTGCATCGTAAAAAAAGATCCTGCATTGACCAAGGAGGATGTGCTGGAGTTCTGCAAGGACCGTTTGACTCGTTACAAGTGGCCCAAGCACATTGAGTTTTGTGCAGAGTTGCCGAAGACCAACGTGGGCAAGATCCTGCGGCGCGCCCTGCGCGACAAGAAACCGTCCGAATAGGTCACGCGGTCTCGACAGAGACCCGGTGAAGACGCTCAGCTCAGTGATTGCCCGGGGTGTTTCACGGGATGGTAGTGGTTGGCCACATATTCCTGCACGATGCTCTGGAATTCTTCTGCAATGTGGTCCCCTCGAAGCGTTGTGAACTTGCTTCCATCCACGTGCACGATGGCTACAGGCGCTTCACCCGTGCCTGGCAGGCTGATGCCAATGTCCGCATGCTTGCTTTCGCCTGGTCCATTCACCACACAACCCATGACCGCAACCTTCATGGTTTCCACTCCCGGATACTGCAGCTTCCAGACCGGCATGTTTTCCTGTAGATAACTTTGAATGCCAGCTGCCAGATGCTGAAAGTATTCACTGGTCGTGCGGCCACAGCCAGGGCAGGCGGTCACCGAGGGCATGAATGAGCGAAGATCCAGGGTTTGTAGGATTTGCTGGGCGACACGCACTTCCTGGGTGCGGTCACCGCCCGGTTCCGGAGTCAGGGATATCCGGATCGTATCCCCGATTCCTTCCTGCAACAAAACAGACAGTGCAGCGGTGGAGGCAACCACCCCTTTGGTGCCCATCCCGGCTTCGGTTAAACCCAGGTGCAGTGCATAATCGCAGCGCGAGGCGAGATCGCGGTACACGCTGACCAGCGCTGGCACTTCACTCAACTTGCATGACAGGATGATCTTGTTGTGCGCCAGGCCGATCTGCTCGGCCAGTGCAGCACTTTCCAGGGCCGAGGCAATCAGGGATTCATGCATTACTTCGGGAAGGGACTTGGGCTTTGGCAATTTGGAGTTTTCATCCAGTTTTCTGGCCAGCAGATCCTGGTCGAGGCTGCCCCAGTTGACCCCGATGCGGACTGGTTTGTCATGCTGGCACGCAATTTCCACGATTTCACCAAATTGCTTGTCGTGCAGGTTGCCCCTGCCCACATTACCGGGATTGATGCGGTATTTGTCGAGCGCTTCCGCGCATGCCGGATGTTTTTTCAGCAGACGATTGCCATTGAAGTGAAAATCGCCAACCAGAGGTACATTGACCCCCTGGGCCAACAGTTGTTCCCGTATGTCTGGCACGGCACGGGCAGCTTCCTTGTCATTGACAGTGAGGCGCACGATTTCCGAGCCAGCCTCGGCCAGCGCAGCAACCTGTTCCACTGTGTTTTTAATGTCGGCAGTATGGGTATTGGTCATAGACTGCACGACAACCGGGGCCTGTCCGCCAACCGTTACATTGCCAATTTGCACTGCTGTGCTCGCACGTCGAGTGATCACTACCGTCTCCTTATCATCCAGCGGCTGTGAACCGGGAATTACAGGCTTCAATTGTATCTGATCTGTATCCAGCCGTAATCTACCATCTGCAACCGGCTGCAACCCGCAAGTCCGGGCTCAAATCATCGGATTTACAGCCCCTGATGGCGCAACTTGCCGCAACCAGCTACATGATGTCGAAAAGAATGACAACCCAGCTATTTCCTGAATTCGACCAGGTAAATTGCCAGTCCCAGGCCAATCAAGGCGATCTCGACAGCACTGATGCACAGCAGCACGAATGTGATTCTCCGGGCAGAGGGTTTCATGCGTTGCCACACCCGTTTTTTATAGTACCGCCAGGGGCTGAACCATGCCCATCGCTGCCACTGCAGCAAGTACTGCTGAATTTCCTCTGCCCA
>VXPJ01000087.1 GCA_009839635.1 Pseudomonadota bacterium | reverse complement strand
CCAGGAGTTCGGTACCGTCGTTGCCGGCAGCGTGGTGGAACTCAGACCGCTGGTGGCCGGACGTATCGTCCAGCTTGGAAAAAACTTCGTCGAGGGGGCTACCGTAAGGCGTGGCGAGACACTGGTCGTCGTAGACCCTTTCGACTACGAAATCGAGGTGGCCGACAAGGAAGCTGCCGTAGCCTCCTCGATGGCCCAACTCAAGGAAATCCGGTCTGACTTGCGTGCCCAGCGGCAATTGCTGGAGATTGCACTGGAACAGGTGGAGCTTCGCAGGACCGACCTCGAACGAAAGCGCAAGCTGAGGACCGGGGACACGGTTTCACGCAAGGTGCAGGACGATGCACAGATTGCCTACAATGAAGCCAGGCAAGCTGCAGAAGGACATCAGCAAACCTGTGACCGGCTTGTTGCCAGGACAGAACAGATGAATGCGTCCCTGGCACGCCACCGGGCAGCCCTGAAGCTGGCCCGGCGCCATCTCGGTGATACGCGTCTGGTGGCTCCCGAGGACGGTTACCTCGCGGGTGTCGTGGCGGCGGTAGGACAGCGGGTCGGAGGCAACGACCGCCTGGCACGGCTGATCGTGGCACACCGGCTCGAAGTGCTATTCCAGCTCAGCCGGAGGGACTTTGGCCGCCTGGCCGGCAGCACGGAACCGCAGGAAGGACAACCTCTCGTGGGCAGCCCGGTCTCGGTCACCTGGCGCATCGGACAGCAGTCCTTTCACTACGATGCCGTGATCGAGCGGCTTGGCGCCGAGATCGACGCTGGCAGCGGGGGCGTCAGCATTCATGCACGCATCCTCGAACCCGGCCTGCAGAGCCCGTTACGACCCGGCGCCTTCATCGAGGTTGGCGTGCCGGGCAAACTCTACCGAAACGTCTTCAGGCTGCCCGAAGCGGCAATTCACGATGACAGAACGGTGTATGCCGTCAATGAAGACCGTCTGACAGCCCATCCGGTACAGGTGTTGCGCAGGGTTGCCAAGGATGTGCTGGTCCACGCAGGGTTCCCTCCCGGTACCAAAGTCGTTGTGACGCAGTTTCCGGAGATCGGGCCCGGACTCAAGGTGAAAGCGCGATGAGTGCTGCGCACGAAGCGCTGCACGGGACTGCGGTGCAGGCAGGCAGGTACCGCCCATGACAGGCCTGATCGCCCTGTTTGCAGGGCACAGGAATGCATGCAACCTGCTCCTGGCACTCATGGTCGTGTCGGGCATCTATGGCCTTCTGAAGCTGAATTCCCAGTTTCTGCCGGAATTCGGGATCGACCGCGTCACCGTGGCGGTCGAATGGCCTGGCGCGACGGCCGACGACGTGTACAGCAACATCTCGCAAGCGATAGAGCCGGAAGTACGGTTCCTTGACAACGTCAAGCGCGTCAAGGCCCTGGCTTACGAAGGGCTGGCGCGGGTGAACATCGAATTCGAGCCCGGAAACGACATGCAGGCGGCCCTGTCCAGCGTCGAAGCTGCAATCTCCAGAATCCGGACCCTTCCTGAAGACTCGAAAACTCCGGAGATCAGCCGCGTGGTCCGTCATGAAACGCTCATGCAGGTCATTCTTTCCGGCCCCTATCCAGACACCTCCCTGAGGAAATTTGCCAAGCAGCTGCGTGACGGACTGCTGGACCGGGGTGTCGACAAGGTCACCCTGGTTGGCGCACCGGATGAAGAAATCCATGTCGAAGTGCCTTCTGCGGCACTGCGCAGGCTCGACCTTACCCTGTCCAGCATTGCAGCAAGGATCGGCAATGCCTCACAGGACCTTCCCTCGGGCGATCTGGGCGATGGACAGCGTCAGGTCCGGAGCCTGGGGCTGCTGACAACTGCCCGGGCACTGGGAGAGGTTGAAATAAAGGCCTACGAGGACGGAAGGAAGGTATACCTTCGAGACATCGCACAGGTGCGCGAAGCGCACGATGAACAGGGCGTTACCGTTTACCGGAATACCTGGCAGGCAGTCGAACTGCGCATTCAGCGCGCAGTGAGTTCCGATGCGCTCCTGCAGGCCAGGGCCGTCGAATCTTACCTGGACGAGGTCGAGCCGACCCTGCCTGCGAACCTCGTCATGGAACGATACGATGCAACCACCAACCTGCTCAAGGACAGGATCAACTTGCTGATCAAGAACGGAACGGGTGGCCTGGTCCTCGTTACCCTGATCCTCATCACATTCCTCAAGGTGCGCGTCGCCTTCTGGGTAATGGCCGGCATTCCTGCCTCCCTCATGGCGACCTTCGGAGTCATGCTGGCTACGGGCCAGACGCTGAACATGGTCAGCCTCTTCGGGCTGATCATGGCCATAGGCATTATCGTTGATGATGCCGTGGTAGTAGGAGAGCACGTGGACACACGCAGCCGATTCGCACCCCCCCTGCAGGCATCCATAGAAGGAGCACGGCGCATGGCCGTGCCCGTCATTGCATCGGCACTGACCACAATCAGTGCATTCCTGCCGCTGTTTGTTATCTCGGATGTCATTGGCCAGATCATCGCGGCAATCCCGATGGTCGTGATTGCCGTACTCATTGCCAGCCTGATCGAATGTTTTCTGGTACTGCCCGGTCATCTGCGGGGTGCGCTTGCGCATTCCCGGCCTTCTGCCAGGAGCCTGGGTACCCGTTACCGGTCCTGGTTTGACGGACACTTCGCCACCTTCAGGGATGGCCCGTTTCGCAGCTTTGTCAGGGCATGTGTCGACTGGCGCTATGCCACGCTTGCCGTCGCTGCAGGACTGTTCCTGCTGGTTTTGGGCATGGTTGCCGGCGGACGGGTCGGGTTTACCTTTTTCCCGTCACCCGAGCCTGACAAGATTTTTGCGAACATCCAGATGGTCCCGGGCACTTCGCGTGCGAAAACCCGCGAAATGCTTGCCGAACTGGACCGCGCGCTTCATGCTGCCGCCCGGAAACTTGAATCCTCACCGGGCAGCCTCGTGCAGACGTCCGTGGGGAAGATCGGAACGTTTGTAGGACAGGATCCTGCGGCCGCCGCAAATGACGCACCTGCCGACAACATCGGGGGGCTGATCGCCGAACTTCTTACGGCGGACCGGCGCAAGGTTCGTGTCCAGGCTCTCATCGGGGCCTGGAATGCCGAAATCCGGCCGGTGGCCGGGCTGGACAACCTTACTATCCGGGAGGAACGCGGCGGGCCGCCGGGCAAGGATGTGGATGTAAGGCTGATCGGAAACGATGTGCACTCGCTGAAGAAAGCCGCAAACGAGCTGAAA
>VXPJ01000105.1 GCA_009839635.1 Pseudomonadota bacterium | reverse complement strand
AGTTCAGAAAGCGCTATGGCAAAAAAAGCTGATGCACCACAGATTGCCAGCACCGAGCAATTTTGAAAACTTGAAGGCCTGCTCTATCAGCACTGGATGAATCCAGCAATCTGCCGCAAGTCACCTAGGAGTACCCCAAGCTTCCCATCGGCCTGCACCTGCCCAAGATCCGGCAATAAATAAGGGTATCTGAATGCTGTCAGGCCCTGTCTGGTTGACGACTATTCTGGGAAAGCCCATGCTTCGGGGGATGAAGTCTTTTATCACGTGCCTGATTCTTTCAGGATGGCTGCTCCTTCCAGGATGCGCCACCAACCCGGTCACAGGCAAGCAGGATCTGGTGCTGATGACAGAAGACCAGGAGATTGGCCTGGGTCGGCGGGCGCATCGGGAAATGATGCGCCAGTACCGCCCCTACAATGATCCTGAGCTGCAACGCTATGTCGAAGAGATTGTCAGGGAACTATCGCAACAAAGTCACCGCAAGGACCTGGTATTCCATGTAACGGTTCTGGACAGCCCCCAGATCAACGCCTTCGCATTGCCGGGTGGCTACATATACATCACACGCGGCATTATGGCCTACATGAACTCGGAAGCCGAGCTGGCAGGTGTGCTGGGTCATGAAATCGGGCACGTCACGGCACGGCACGGAGTCCGCCAGCAAAGTGCCGGAACACTGACCGATCTGGTGGGTAAAGGCATAGAGGTCCTGACAGGAAGCCAAATCGCATCACAGGCTGCAGGGATCGGAGGGGTTGCACTGATTCGCGGCTACGGCCGCAAACACGAACTGGAAGCGGATCGCCTCGGCGCCGAGTATCTGGCCCGTGTCGGCTATGACCCCGAGGAAATGATCAGCGTTCTGGGAATACTTAAATCCCAAGAAGAGTTCGAAAGGAAACTGGCTGAACAGGAAGGGCGCGAGCCCAACGTGTATCACGGTATATTCTCGACCCATCCAGATAACGACTCGCGCCTTCAGGAAGTAGTGCAGGCTGCAGACAAATTCAGGTCACCAGTTGCGCGCAAGGTCAACCGCGAGAGATTTTTGCGCTTGGTAGAGGGACTCACATTCGGTCCTGGCGAAAGTGACGGTGTGTTGCGAGACCAGAAATTTTATCATGGGGACCTGGATCTCTTTATTGAGTTCCCCGAAGGCTGGAAGATAGAAAACCTGCCCAGTCGCCTGGTAGCAAGTCCTGCAGACGGAGAACTGCAACTACTGGTTGCAGTAGAGGACCTAAACAGATACCTGACCCCAAAAGAATTTCTAACCCGGCAAACCCAAGGGCGGCTCCGCCAGGGTCAAGACATACAGACTGGAGATTTTGCGGGCTACACGGGGTACACCACCCTGAACATCAAGGGTACGCCACGGCCGGGACGTGTTGCAGCTGTGATCCAGGGTACACGTGTCTACACGATTACGGCCATCGGTAAAGACCAGAGTGTCCTGGACCGCTATGACCGTAGAGTGCTCCACACGGTTCGGAGCATGCGACACCTCAAAGGAGGTGAAAAAAAACTAGCTAAACCCCAGCGCATCAGGCTGATTCGTGCAAAGCCAGGGGATACTTTCGCTTCCCTGGCAAAACAGTCGACTCTTACCAATCACCCCGTGGAACAATTGCGACTGATCAACGGCATGTATCCCAAGGGCGAACTCAAACCCGGCCAATGGATCAAAATTGTCCACTGAGTCGATTGCGTATATCAGCCCTTCATTCTGAATCTTTTGGAAACTTCACATGACACCTGACAAGGTCTACCTCATCGATTCCAGTATCTACGTGTTTCGCGCCTGGTTTACCGTGCCGAATCACATCGTGAATCAAGACAATGAGCCCGTAAACGCCGTGTACGGCTTTGTCGACTTCGTACACCAATTTCTGAAACAGACGCAGGCCAAGCACATTGCCTTTGCCTTTGACGAAAGCCTCAGCACCTCCTTCCGTAACCAGCTGTATCCTGAATACAAAGCGAATCGTGAACCTGCCCCCCAGGAACTCAAACGGCAGTTTGTCTACTGCCGGGAACTTTTGCAGGCCTCGGGATTATTCGAGACAGCACAACCCAAATATGAAGCGGACGACATCATAGGTACGCTGGCCAGACAAATGCGCCGGCGCGGTCATCCGATCACCATTGTGACCTCAGACAAGGATCTGGCACAGCTTATTTTTAAAAACGACATTCTGTGGAATTTTGCCAAAGGCCAGCGACACTCCATCCCCCAGATCAGAAAACAGTTTGGCGTCGACCCCAGCCAGATCGCTGACCAGCTCGCCATCGCGGGTGACAAGACGGATAACATCGAAGGCGCACCAGGCATTGGCATGGCCACTGCAGCCAAGTTGCTGAACCAGTTTTCCAGCCTAGAAGAATTGCTCAGTAACTGTGCGGAAATCAGCTCGATGAACATTCGTGGAGCCAAGCGCATCCAAGGCCTGATTGAGGATCACCAGGAGCATCTGTTGCTGTATAAGAAGCTGACAACGATTTATTGTGACATCGATTTCTCCGACGACATCAGCCTGGAACGGAAACCTCCTGATTTTCCGACCCTTGAGAAGTTGTTTGACAAATTAGGGTTCAGCAAATATCGACGTGAGCGATGGCTGAGTGTCCTTGGAGCCTGAAACAGCAAACGCATGCATCGACCTGCAGGCGCTGGAAGTGCAGCTGAGCAGGAAAATTGCAAAGCCTCTGCACATTGAAAAAATCACACCGATTGCAGGCGGTGACATCAGCAAAACCTTTAAAGTTCAGTGCAAACCCAATCCTTGTTTTTTAAAAATTCACCACACAAGCATGTATGCCATGCTGCAAAGTGAAGCACGGAATCTGGAGGCTCTGGGCAAGACAGAGACCTTGCGTGTCCCGCTGCCTATTGCCCATGGACAGGTCGGCAATCACTGCTATCTTTTGCTTGAATTTCTGGAATTTCATCAAAGTGGATCTGGTGCTACCTTGGGCAGACTGCTTGCCCGATTGCACCGGCACACAGAAAACTACTACGGCTGGTTCGAGGACAACTGGATCGGCACGACTTCACAACCGAACACGAAGTGCACGGACTGGGTTTCATTCTGGCGTCATAGACGGCTTGCACATCAACTGAGGCTGGCGAAGCATAACTGCGCACCGAACACGCTGCTAGAACATGGCGAACATTTGCTGTGTGATATGGACGGACTGTTTGAGAATTACTCACCAGAATCCAGCCTTTTGCACGGTGATCTTTGGTCAGGAAATTTTGCCTTCGACGCAAAGGCAAGACCGGTAGTTTATGACCCGGCCTGTTATTACGGGGACCGGGAAACCGATCTCGCCATGACTGAGCTATTTGGTGGCTTCAGTCGAGAATTCTACAGCGCCTACATGGAGGCATACCCTCTGGACGGGGGCTACCGGGTACGCAAGGATTTCTACAATCTCTATCACGTCCTGAACCACTTCAACTTGTTTGGCGGCAGTTATGCCAAGCAGGCCGAGCAAACTTGCCTGAAAGTACTCAGCGAGCTCAAGTAGTTAGCTGTCAGAACGTCACACTATTGTTTCGCACCCAGCTGCAGTGCGCGCTGGCGAACGGTTTCCCTCTCTTCGGGCACCTTAGGGCTCTGGGTGCATTCCGGCCAGCCCTGTATATGCCGGGAGATGATCCGCGTCAGGGCTTGGATATGGGCATGTGTGTCATTCAGGGCCGGGATGTAGTTGAAAGACTTTCCTCCGCTGCGTAGAAATATTTCATGATTCTGCATATCGATTTCTTCCAGGGTCTCAATGCAGTCGGCTGAAAATCCAGGGCAAAATACATCAACTGATTCGATCCCTTCAGAAGGCAGTTTTTTCAGGGTTTTATCGGTATAGGGTTGCAACCATTCGGTCATGCCAAAACGCGATTGAAACGTGAGCAGCCAGTCCTCGTCGTTCAAGCCCAGCTGTTCTGCAATCAAGCGTGCTGTTTGATGACATTCGCAGTGATAGGGGTCTCCCTGCAACAGACTACGCTTTGGCAGTCCGTGAAAAGAAAACAACAGCCTCTGGCTGCGCGGATGCTGCTCCCAGTGTGAACTGATCCGTTCTGCACAGGCACGAATATACTCAGGTTCTGCACCGTAACAGTTGATCATGCGTATTTCCGGGATCCACCTCAATTGCTCAAACTGCTTGGCCAGCGCGTCAAATGTAGAGGCCGCGGTACTGGCAGAATACTGTGGGTACATGGGAAATATCAGTATGCGACGGGCATTATTTTCCTGCAGAATTTGCAAGGCCGATGCTATCGAAGGCTGGCCATAACGCATGGCGAGGACCACCTTTACCCGGCCGGCACAAGATTCCTGCAATGCCGTCTGCAATGCGGATTCCTGCTTTTTTCCAATGGCCAAGAGCGGCGAGCCTTCTTCAGTCCAGATTTTGACGTAAGACTCAACTTTTTTCCGTGGCCGCAACTGCAGCACTGCCGTATGCAGAATCAACCACCACAGGGCTCTGGGCATCTCAACAACCCTCGGGTCCCATAAAAACTCTGCAAGAAATTTCCGGATAGCACGGATTGTTGGCGCATCCGGTGTACCCAGGTTGACAATCAGCACGCCAAGGCAGGTGTCGTCCCCGTGAACATGATCCTTTTTACCTTTGTATTTCAACATCAATGTGAACTGCTTAATATCAACTGCAGCGAATCCCGGCTACAGGTAGAGGAAAAATGTGAAGCCTGTCGACCCGGACAGCCGGCACAATTTTTTGTTCCTCCAAGGGTACTGTCAATTATGCCAGTTTGTTGAAACGCTTATGCAAGGGGCTAGTACGTGGGAAATGTGCCAGCAAAAACTTCATCTGGTCAGCGAGTACACGATGCCCCTGCAAAAAAATGTATTCTGCATGAGTGGGAGTAAAAGGAATTGCAAGCAACTGCATGTTGGCCTGCTCGGGGGTTTGCCCGGCTTTATGATTATTGCAGCGCTTACAGGCAGTGACGACATTGTTCCAGTCATCATAACCACCCTGGCTCAGGGGGCGCACATGATCTCTTGACAAGTCACGTCGAGTGAATTGTTGGCCGCAGTACATGCACATGTTGGCATCCCGCTTGAACAATGCACGATTATTCAGGGGAGGGATGTAGCTGTCATGCAAGGAGCGGTTGCTGCCCTGTGTGGCAATGATGGAATGGACCTCGATTTGACTGCGAAGACCACTGCGCGCATTGATGCCGCCGCGAACGACATACAGGCGCTCTCCACAGGTGTAGGCTACCTGCTCAATATGGTACAGGCGTACCGCATCTTGGTAATTCACCCATTCCATGGGCATGCCTGATACATCCGTGCGTAGTATTTGTAGGTTGAAGTTGTTCACTGGTTCACCGAAGCCACTCACAACGAGGCCAGAACACACTTTGTCGCACTTGTAAGATTGGAGCATGTGAATACTACACTATTTCTACACATGCAATGACCTCCCACCCTGCCGGGAAGGCCGCATCGCCTGCAGAAACAAAAGAAAAGGCTTGTGCAGGCATGTGCTATGAAAGGGATATCCAGCAATATTGATGTGGTTTATTCACATTTGGCGCTAAGCATGATGCGATCATGCTCCAGATCACTGGAACCCGTGCATCAAGATAGATCATTGATTTTAAAGGGTTCATCTGATGATTTTTGATAATTCCTACAAACCGAAATTTTTTTAAGTGGCATGGAGGCCTGAAACGACATTTTATCCACAGAATTATCCACAGCATGCCGAGCGAACCAGACACGTATTGGGCAAGGCCCAAACAGCAATTGAAGTGCCTTGGTAGACTATTGCATCACTATGCCTACACTCCCCGTTTTAAAAATTGCGCTGCCTGTACCACTGTATAAGTATTTCGAGTACAGAGCCCCTCTGGGCACTGCCTTCGACAACATCCAGGTGGGGGTGCGTGTCCGTGTGCCATTCGGAAAACGAATTCTCACTGGCATCGTTGTAGAGAAATGCCCCAAGTCCTCGCTTGCCCCGGACAAGCTCAAGACAGTCCAGGAAATTCTGGATACCAAGCCTGTATTTGATCCTGTCTTGAAAAAACTGCTGTTTTGGGTAGCACGATATTATCAGCAGCCAACGGGTGAAGTGCTCAATGCTGCCCTTCCAAAGGCATTGCGAAAGCAGAAGCATATCCGTACTGCCTCCAAGGCCATCTACCGCGCCTGTACGAAAAAGGCCATCGGACAACTGTTGGATAGAGCACCAAAACAAAGGCAGGTGTTTGAACTCATCAAAGCGCATCCCGCAGGCCTTACTGCCGATGAGATAACTGCACACATGAGTCACTGGCACCCATTTGTCCATGCCTTGATAGACAAGAATCTTGTCCAGAAAACCACGTGTAGCAAAGTCTCCGCAAAACCTCCTCGTGCTGTTGCAGAATCCTTGACCCTCACTCAGGAACAACGTCATGCCTTCGAGCAGGTTCATCGAAGTATCCGTCAATTTGGTGTCTACCTGCTGGCAGGTGTGACCGGCAGTGGCAAAACCGAGGTGTACCTCGCTCTGGCAAAGGATGTAATAGCGCGTGGCAAGCAGGTATTGATGCTTGTTCCAGAGATCGGGTTGACGCCACAGTTAGTACAGAGAATTGAATCCAGGCTGAACATTCAAGTCGCACTGATGCACTCTGATTTAAGCACGGGCGAAGGAGCCCAGACATGGTTACAGGCCAACACAGGCCAGGCGAGTGTCGTTGTTGGTACCCGGTCAGCCATATTTCTACCTTTCAGAAACCTTGGCCTGATCGTAGTCGATGAGGAGCATGATCTATCATTCAAGCAACAGGAAGGTATCCTGTACAGCGCACGTGACGTTGCGGTTTATCGGGCCAAGCAACTTTCAATTCCTATCGTTTTGGGCAGTGCAACACCTTCTCTGGAAAGCCAGCACAATGCCATTTTGGGCCATTATCGAAATGTCACTTTGAGCAAACGTGCAAAACTTGCCAAGATTCCCCAAGTGAAGCTGATCGACCTGCGTTCCAAACACGCCATAGATGGCCTGTCGAGTGAGTTGTTGCAGGCCATAGAGACTGAACTCAAACAAAAACACCAAGTTCTGCTCTTTTTGAACAGGCGCGGTTTTGCTCCTGTTCTGCTTTGTCATGACTGTGCCTGGACGGCCGAGTGCGCGCGTTGCGACTCACACATGGTTTTTTACAAGGGGCAGGACATTATCAAGTGTCACCACTGCCAGAAACAGGAAAAAGCTCCTGTGGCATGTCCGCAATGCGGTTCAGAAAACCTCATATTCTTGGGCGAAGGGACACAGCGTATCGAGAACCGTCTCAAGAAAATTTTTCCCGACACTGCCATGATACGCATTGATCGCGATAGCACGCGCAAAAAACATACTCTTCAGGATAAGCTGGAGGAGGTACGCCAGGGCAAACACCAGATAATCATTGGCACACAGATGCTTGCCAAGGGACATGACTTTCCCAATGTAACCCTGGTAGGAATCCTGAATGTTGATCACGGATTATTGAGCAGTGACTTCCGCGCTTCGGAGCGCTTGGCACAATTAATTGTGCAGGTGTCAGGCAGGGCAGGACGATCCGCAAAAAAAGGCAGGGTACTGCTGCAAACCCACCAGCCCGAGCATCCTTTGCTCAACCGTTTGTTGACGCATGGCTATCAGGATTTTTCCAAAGAAGTCCTTCGGCAGCGTGAACGCTGTGTGCTGCCACCCTTTTCCTTCATGCTGCTGGTTCGTGCACGCGCACACCAACAAGATTTGACCTATCGATTCTTGCGGGAAATCAAATCCTCGATGCTGCCCTCAGGCTCATCAGGTCTGAACCTGTTCGGACCTATTCCTGCCAGTCTTGAACGCAAGGCTGGGATGTATCAGAGCCAGTTGGTTGCCATTGCCACCAGCAGAAAGGCGATACAAGCACGCCTGCCCAACTGGACCACGGTAATTCAGCAACATCCGCTTGCAAAACGCGTACGCTGGAACATCGAAGTGGATCCGCTTGAAACCGCCTGATCAGCAATGCTGAAATCCGGGCGACATTTTCCATGTAATTCTCCGGCCTGTACGGACATTCTCTTTGATCCTGAAGCGGCACAGTTCCGCAAGAAACCCCAAGTTTCGTGAGCGATTAAAGTCAGAAAATTGCCAAGCCATATACCTTGTCAAATTCGCGTACAGGGTAGTTACATTTGGGTACAATGCAGCCTGCCTTACAGGATTATCCTTTCTTCATGCAAGCCCAAATCTCGAAACTGCTAGCTGCCGCGGTATCCAGTCTACAAGATGCAGGAGATTTGCCTGCCGACACGAACATTGCTGTTCAGGTTACTCGCAGCAAAGATGGCACGCATGGCGATTTCGCCTCCAATTTGGCACTCCAACTGTCTAAAGCTGCCAAGGTGCCGGCACGTACACTAGCTGAAAAAATTGCAGCACATATTCCGGAGGACCCCGGCGTCGCTAGAGTTGAGATTGCAGGCCCCGGATTTATAAATTTTTATTTACACACCAACCATGACGCAGGAATACTGCGCCAAATCCTTCAAACTAAGGAGGGTTTTGGCCGTAACAAAGCACATACGGGCAGGAAGATACTGATCGAATTTGTCTCGGCCAATCCTACCGGGCCCCTGCATGTCGGCCATGGACGAGGAGCCGCTTACGGGGCATCCATTGCCCACCTCCTAGAGGCCGTAGGCCACCAGGTACAGCGTGAATACTATATAAACGATACAGGCCGCCAGATGGATATCCTGGCTGTTTCCGTGTGGCTCAGGTACCTGAAGCTTTGTGGACAGACCCTGCATTTCCCTGACAATGCCTACCAGGGCGACTATATTTGGGATATTGCGGCATCTGTGCACCGTGAGCACGAGCATGCCTTCTTCCATCCTGCAGAGGCCCTGGATCTGCAATCTGGCAACCACACCGATGGAAAAGTGGATGCAGAAAGTCACATCGATACGGTTATCGACAAGGCAAAAAATCTACTTACAGAAGACGACTACAAGACGTTGCTTGACTATGCACTCGGTACGCTGACACGTGACATCCAGAACGATCTGGAATTATTTGCTGTTACCTTCGATCAATGGTATTCCGAGCAGTCATTAGGTCAGGCAAGAATACAGGAAGTTCTCGACACCTTGACGAGAAATGGACACACCTACCAAAAGGACGGTGCACTATTGTTCAACAGTACAGCATTCGGCGACGAGAAAGACCGCGTGCTGATACGAAAAAACGGCAAGGCTACTTATTTTGCCTCCGACATTGCTTACCATCTGGACAAGTATGATCGCAACTTCGATCAACTGATCAACATCTGGGGCGCAGATCACCACGGCTATATGGCTCGAATCCGGGCCGCCTTGCAGGCACTTGGCAAAGACACTGGTCGTTTGCATATCTTGCTCGTACAGTTTGCCAATCTTTATGAGAATGGTGAAAGGCTTCCCATGTCCACGCGCTCTGGAGAATTCGTTACCTTGCGGCAATTGCGCAAACAGATTGGAAAAGATGCCGCACGGTTTTTCTATGTAATGCGAAAATGTGAACAACACCTGGATTTTGATTTAGATCTGGCGACCTCAAAAACCCATGACAATCCCGTATATTACGTGCAGTATGCGCATGCCAGAATTTGCAGTATCTTGAAACAAGGCTCGACCCCGTTACAGGATGAAATCCTGGCCGATATCGATGATGGACTGCTGGCTTCGGAACAGGAAAAAAGCCTGGTGAAGCAGCTGGCGCAGTTCCCGGAAAGTGTACAGGTAGCAGCCGACCAGTTAGCGCCGCATATTGTCGTCAATTACCTACGCGAGCTTGCAAGTTCCTTTCATCGTTTTTATAACGCGCATCAAGTTCTTGTGCCTGAACCTGAAATGCGGAATGCACGACTCAAGCTGATCCGGGCCACACAAATTGTACTCGAAAATGGTCTGAAACTGCTTGATGTAAGTGCGCCTGAGCAAATGTAGAGGTAAATGTGCCTGTTAGAAAGAAAAAAAGATCAACCCGATCGTCAAGCTCCGTACCGGCCTGGGCCTGGCTGGCACTTGGTATTGTGATCGGTATTGGTATCGCCATGCTGATTGACATCGACGGCTGGTATGTGGACAAGGACCAGGCCCAGTCTGTTGCGCAAGAAGCAGGAAAAACTGCTGAGCCACCAATAAAACGAAACTTCGATTTCTATACATTGCTGCCTGAATTGGAAATAATCATTCCACAAGAAGAAACAGGCTTGCCCGACAAACAGCCTGCCAAGCAAACTGCGCCCCCGACACATAAGGGCGGGTATTTGTTGCAGGCAGGCTCATTCAAAAGCTTTAACGATGCGGACAGCCTGAAGGCGCGGCTGGCGTTGTTGGGCATAGAGGCCAACGTTCAATCTGTAGATGTAAACAATACCCAGTGGCATCGGGTTCGTGTTGGCCCTTCAAGCGACCGGCAGGCGCTGGAACAAATAAGGATGCGTCTGCGTACCCATCAGATCGATACGATTTTGATGCAGGCAAAACAATAGCTAGACAAGGAGTATCCTATCGCTACTTCTCCATGGAGTCGTACATAGCTTCTATGTCGTCTGCAAACAACTTTATCAGCTGATTTCTTCTAGTTTTTAGGGTCGGAGTAAGCAAGTTGTTCTCGGTAGTCCAAGGCTCCAGATAGATACTCGCCCTGCGTACCTGGGCATATCCTGGAAATTCTTTCAGACAACCAGCCAAACGCTGCATCACATATTTGTGTACAGAGGCATCCTGCAGATTTTCCTGTATTCCACTGCTCAGCCCCATGGATTCAGCAAGAGAATTCCATTCCGTCTCGTTTAACACGAGAAGTGCAGACAGAAAAGGCCGCCCTTCACCCAGTATCATGGCCTGGTCAAACAAAGGGTCAGCACAAATAGCAGTCTCCATGTCCTGGGGGGACACTTTCTCGGCATTTGCCAAGACAATAATATCCTTGATCCTGCCCGTGATATACAAATAGCCCTCATTCGTGATATGTGCGATATCGCCGGTGTGCAGCCAACCTTCGGTGTCAATCATCTGTTCAGTTGCCTGTTTGTTGCCATAGTATCCAAGCATCACACAGTCGCTGCGAGTACACAGTTCACCTTCTTTTGTAAGTTTCACCTCAACACCGGGCAAGGCCTTGCCAACGCTAAAAGGGTCATTGGCATCGGGCCGCCCTACACTGATCACCGGACTGCTTTCTGTCATCCCATAGCCTTGGTACACCGGAATTCCGAGACTGACAAAAAATTTCGTGATTGTCTTATCCAGTGCAGCTCCACCAACAATGGCATACCGCAACCTGCCACCCAGCCTTTGTTTGATCTTTGCGGCTACCAAGCGATCCATCATCGGCCATAACAGCAGGCTCCAATGCCACCCTGCCCTACCTAATTTGAACTGGAGATATCGCCAGCCGATTCGCTGCGCCCACGCAAACATTTTTTTCCTAGGATAGGGTAACTGCGCTGCCTGACTTAAAATCCTTGTAAAAATGATCTCGTAAATCCGTGGCACTGACACAAACACGGTTGGACGGACTTCCTGTATGTCTTCACCCAGTTGCTGTATTGAACGGGCAAAGCACACTTTCGAGCTGGCCATCATGGGCATGAAACAGCCCGCTGTACGTTCCATCGAATGTGATAACGGAAGAAAGGATAAAAACACGTCTTTCTCGAAAATGTCTGCGCACTGCAAAGCCGCAGAGGCATTCGAAAGGATATTCCGATGGCTGAGCATCACCCCTTTGGGGCGTCCCGTTGTGCCTGAGGTATAGATAATCGTGGCGAGTTTGCCGCCATCCAAGTCCTCTGGCTGATACTCGACATCAATGTCATGGTCGATCCAGTCCTGTATATGCACCAGACAGGAGTCGTGATCTGGCACTTTCGAAATTGGAGCAACACTGATCACGCACTGCAGTGCTCTTCGGATGCTCTCAATTTGCGACAGTTGCCGCCACTGGCGCGAGTTCTGAACAAGCATCGCTTTTATGCCAGCATTTTGGACAATGTAGGCCACATTTTCCGCTCGGTCATTCGTGTACAAAGGCACTGTGACCAAGCCAAGACCTAGTGCAGCCACATCAAAAATGACCCATTCCGGGCAATTGCGCAACATGATGGCTACACGGTCGCCCTTAACAATTGCCCTGCTCCGCAGCCCTTCCTGGATCCTTGCTGCAAACTGCGCCACCTGCACCCAAGTCAGGCTTTCCCAAGCATTTTTCTCGTCATCGTAAAAACCATAGGCCTGCGAATGTGGAGAACGCATCACACGTTCATAGAACAAGCCGGGAAGGGTCTTCGCAGTTTCAGGGGCAATGTAGTCAGTGTCATTCATTTGTAAAAGCACTCCAGCACTTGCTTTGTACGTGGACAGCGACGTTGCAATTACTTTTTCTTATAACAGCTATCTTACACCTCACAAACCCCAGGCGCTGCTGTGTCCTAGCTTGATTTACCCCCAGTACCCCTTTATATAGTAAGAGCAACATGTATTTGTAGTTTGAGTATGCTAGACACGTCATTTGAAACCACCGTACCTCAGCAGGATATCCCTGAGACAGCGGTTGTCCAGGCAAGCTTGCCGGTGTACTCCGCGGAGCAGAGAAAAGAAAAAATTGACCGCATCAAATTTCTGCTCCAGAAAGAAAATGCGGTATTGATTGCACATTATTACACCCATGAAACCCTGCAAAGGATTGCAGAAGAGACGGGGGGCTACGTTTCTGACTCATTGGAAATGGCACGATTTGGCAGTCGTCACAACGCCACCACGTTAATCGTGGCTGGAGTTCGCTTCATGGGCGAAACAGCTAAGATACTCAACCCTGAGAAACGGGTTTTGATGCCCACCCTGCAGGCGACCTGTTCGCTCGATCTTGGCTGCCCTGCCAAGGAATTCAGTGCTTTTTGCGATTTGCACCCGGAGCACGAAGTCGTCGTATATGCCAACACAAGTGCCGAGGTCAAGGCGCGAGCAGATTGGGTCGTTACCTCGAGTATTGCCCTGAAAGTGGTTTCCCATCTGATGGATCAGGACAAAAAAATCCTCTGGGCACCGGATCGACATCTCGGTCGCTACATTGAAAAAGTTACGGGTGCTGACATGATTTCATGGCAGGGAGCCTGTGTCGTGCATGAAGAGTTCAAGGCGCGTGCACTCGGGGACCTGATTGCAAAACACCCAGACGCAGGTATTCTGGTACATCCAGAATCGCCGGAAGCCGTTATTGAGGCTGCCGATGTTGTCGGTTCGACCACAGCCCTTATCCGGGCAGCCCAAGAATTGCCTCACCGGTCATTCATCGTAGCTACGGACAATCGCATTTTTTACAAAATGAAAAAGGCCGCACCTGACAAGGTCTTTATCGAGGCCCCTACAGCAGGAGAAGGAGCCACCTGTAAAAGCTGTGCGCATTGTCCTTGGATGGCCATGAACGGGCTACACAACCTTGAGGCAGTACTGGAATCCGGTGAAAACGAGATTCACGTGGCGGAAGAAATACGCAACAAGGCATACCGTTCTACCCACCGAATGCTCGATTTTGTTGCCAATTGAAGCCCAACTAGAACATCCTTCCATATGACACCGGCGCATAGTCGCTGGTCTTGGTCCAAGCAGATCTTCCCGCCTGACGAAGGTTTTCCATGCTCAAAAAACAGCAGCAATCGTTTGGGTCAGGATCGTTCGTGGTCTTGTAGTGTGACTTGCAGATAGTACCCATGCTCATGCAGAGCAGCCAAAACCTGCCTGGCATCAGCCTGTGCCAGTTTGCGATCTTTTGTCAGCTCGAATTCCAATACAAAACCAAGCTTGCCGAAAAGGGTCAGAAGCCCCTCCGGGAGAAGATCAAAGCGGTCTTTCTCGCCCAAGTAAAGAAATGTGTCTTCTTTTTTCAGGCTTTTGTAAACATAGCACTTCATGGTGCGTGCTTGTGCTCATCCTGAAGACGATGTCAGATAGCTGTTGGCTTGCAGTGCAGTCTCAAGCGTGTGCAGTGCCTGTTTGACAAGCGGTTTTGGCATGTTCATTTCGGTGAGCCGTATATGCCAGGTCTTGCGAATTTCTGCAGCGTTGATGTGAACATAGGACAACACCTTTTCAGTAGTATCGCCTTGTCGCTGCTCATCCAGTCGATAACTTCCATCAGTATTCATCTCAACACTTACTGCAAGAGTATCTCCGAACAAATTATGCAAGTCTCCTAAAATTTCCTGGTATGCACCAATCAGAAACATGCCAATCAGGTAGTCCTGTCCCGGGATGAGTTCATGCAGGGACAGGTAAGACTGAATCGAATCTGCTTCGATATAGCGATCAATCTGGCCATCCGAATCGCAGGTAAGATCATGCAATCGCACCTGCCGGGTTGGACCTTCGTCCAAACGGTGTAGGGGTAAAACTGGGAAGAGCTGGTCCAAGCCCCAGATATCCGGAGTTGATCGGAACAAGGAAAAGTTACAAAAATACTTGTCAACCAGATTTTCCTCAAGATCATGCCTGCAGTGTGTATCGAGACATTCTTTGTGCCTAGACAGTTGACGATAGGCCTCCCGTGTAATTTTCTCTGCGTAGGCCTTGCTGGTTAAGGAAAGATCCCCTCGAGAAAAGTCCTGATCAATCCGTTTTGCAGCCCGGACCAGGCTGGTATACGTATGTGGATAATCGATTTGACTATCTGGCTTTTCCGCATCGGATTGAATGCGTCTACATAACCCGACCAACTCCTTGAGCTTTCCTTCTGAAGTTTCCGAATGCTCATTAAAATCCGTAGATGCCTCAGTGGCATTCTCCTTCCAAAATCCAGCGTCAATTATGTTGGTGACCAATACAGCATGATGTGCTGTCATGGCACGCCCGCTCTCGGTAAAGATAGCAGGTTCAGGCACCTTGTTTTCCAAGCACGCGGCATGGACAGCACGGATGACGGAGTCGGCGTATTCGTCCAGACCGTACTCTCTCGAAAAATATGAATTTGACTGGCTGCCCTCATAATCGACAGCCAAACCGCCACCTACGTTCAACTGACTGAGTTGCACTCCGAGTCTGTACAGTTGCACAAAATAACACATGCCTTCTTCAACGCCTTCACGGATATGCTGCAGGGAAGGGATCTGGGACCCCATGTGAAAATGCAGCATGCGCATCCACCCGAGTGCCCCGTTTTTCTTTAACTCCTGATGTAGCTGTATGACCTGGCCGGCTGTCAAACCAAACTTTGAACGCTTCCCTCCCGTGTTTTGCCATTTTCCGTTTGCGACTGCAGACAGGCGAACCCGCATGCCCAGAGCAGGTTGAACATTGATTTCCGCTGACAGTTTGAGCACATGCTGGAGTTCAGCCAGACTCTCTAGGACAATAACGACATCATGTCCCAGCAAGCACCCGGTCAGTGCTAGCCGGATATAGGCCTCATCCTTATAGCCATTACATATTATTGTCTGCGTTTGCATGAGCCCCAGACAGGCTATCAACTCTGCCTTACTACCCACTTCAAAAGCGACAGGGTGCTGATTTTGCAAACTAAAATGTTGAATCACTGATGCTTGTTGATTCACCTTGATCGGGTAAGCTGCAACATAGTCACCGGCATACTCACAGGAAGTCATGGCTTTCTTGAATGCGGAATGCAACCTGTCTAACATGCGTTGCAGGATGTGCGGGAAACGCAGCAGAACTGGAAATTCCATTCCCCTGTCTTTGAGGTCTTGACTCAGTGCATACAGGTCGAGTTCACAATCGCCCGCCTTGGTGCTGACATGGCCCACCTCGTTTATGTCGAAAAAACCCATTCCCCAGCTGGTAATCCGGTAATGAACCTTGGCATCAGCAACACCCCAATGCTTACGGATTTTCACAGCGGTGACGTATGATCTGTTTGTTTGCTAACTGAAGCTGCCCGCTTTACCGTACCTGTAACTTTTCTTCAATTACATATTCACGTGCTGGACAAGAGGAAAAAATGGCTTACCGAAGCCTGCACAGAATGTGGCACAGCGCTCTCGTTCGAGATCAAGGAGAAACTTCACCAAGAACAGACACCTTTTCAGAAAATAGAAATCTACTCCACCAAAAGCTTCGGCATGCTGATGATGATAGACGGTTTCATCATGCTAACGGAACGTGACAATTTTATATACCATGAAATGCTGACTCACCCGGTCATGTTTAGTCATCCAGATCCAGTAACCGTGGTCATTGCGGGAGGGGGGGATTGCGGCAGCTTGTGTGAAGTGGCAAAACATTCCTGTGTACAGAATATTTTCCAGGTCGAAATTGATGAGCGGGTTACCCGGTTATCAGAGAAGTATTTTCCCGCCTTGTGCAAGGCCAATAACGATCCCCGTATCGAATTCATTTTTGAGGATGCTATCAAGTGGTTCCAAGGGAAGGAATCCAGCTCGGTGGACATCATCATCGTGGACAGTACAGATCCGGTTGGTCCTGCTGAGGGCCTCTTTTCTACACCCTTTTATGGAGATTGCTTGCGCACGCTCAAGCCCGAAGGCTTGCTTGTTCAGCAAAGCGAATCTCCCATGGTGCACCTTGAGAGTATCATTCAGCCTATGCATGACTCGATGCAGTCTGCCGGATTTTCGAGTACCGACCTAGTCTATTTTCCACAACCCTGCTACCCGACGGGGTGGTGGAGTGCTACGGTTGCAAGTAAATCTGGCCAGCTTTCCTTTGCCCGCGAGATGTCTGCCAGGCAATTAGAGTTTCAAACCCGGTATTACAACCATGCAGTGCACCTTGCTTGCTTTGCAATACCGCAGTTCATGAAGTAAACGGTAGGGAACACGAACAAAAAAAGCGCCCCCTAAGAGGGGGCGCTTTGACCTGCGAGACTTTCCGAGACCTATTCGATGACAAACTCTGGATAAGCCTCCATGCCACACTCGGAAATGTCTGCCCCCTGCATCTCTTCTTCCTCACTGATGCGTAGTCCCATGACTGCTTTGATCACGCCCCAGATAATCAGGCTGGACAGAAATACCCAGACAAATATTGTGGCTGCACCAAGCAACTGACCGCTGAATGTCACATCGGGATTGGTGAACGGTACGGCAAGTAGTCCCCACAGTCCAACGGTTCCATGCACGGAAATCGCGCCTACCGGGTCATCTATCCTGATCCTATCCAGCAGTACAATAGACAACACTACGAGAACCCCACCTGCTGCACCAATCAGGGTTGCAATCAAGGCAGAAGGAGTGGAAGGCTCAGCCGTGATAGCTACCAGGCCAGCCAGCGCACCGTTCAGGGCCATGGTTAGGTCGGCCTTGCCAAACCACAGACGTGCAGTGACCAAAGCGGCCATCAGACCGCCTGCTGCGGCTGTATTGGTGTTCAAGAACACCATGGCTACAGCATTGGCGCTGGCAGCGTCTCCGAGCTTCAGCACGGAACCGCCGTTGAAACCGAACCATCCCATCCACAGAATGAATGTCCCTAATGTCGCAAGTGGAAGATTGGCCCCCGGAATGGCGACTACCTTTCCATCGGGCCCATACTTGCCTTTGCGAGCTCCGAGCAACAAGACCCCAGCCAATGCAGCGGTTGCTCCTGCCATATGGACAATACCCGACCCCGCAAAGTCGGAGAATCCTGCATCACCAAGATTGAACCAGCCAAATACATCTTTCCCATTCCAGGTCCAGCTGCCTTCCAGCGGGTAGATGAGTCCGGTGAATACCACTACAAACAGCAGAAATGACCACATTTTCATCCTCTCGGCTACAGCGCCCGACACTATGGACATGGATGTTGCAACAAACACGACTTGGAAAAAGAAGTCCGACGCATCCGAGTATACGGAATCACCGTGGAAGCCATTTTCAGCAGAGGCTGCCAAAACATCATCCACCAGGCTTTCGCCACCTGCAATACCAGACAAGAACAATGTGCCGTCATACATGATCATGTATCCACAAATCATGTACATGACACAGGCAATCGAATACAGCGCAACATTTTTGGTCAGAATCTCAGCCGTGTTTTTACTCCGCACAAGTCCGGATTCGAGCATGGAAAAGCCGGCGGCCATCCACATTACCAATGCGCCGCACACCAAAAAATAAAAGGTGTCAATCGCATATTGCAATTCAAAAATTTGATCAACCACAACTTCCTCCTAAGGAATGTATTTTTCGTTACAGGGCATCCGGACCCGTCTCACCGGTGCGTATACGCACGACTTGTTCGAGCGGGGTAACAAAAATTTTGCCATCACCGATTTTTCCTGTGCTCGCTGCTTTGCTAATTGCCTCAACCACCGAATCCAGCAAGTTGCTGTCAACGGCAATTTCCAGCATCACCTTTGGCAAGAAATCAACAACGTACTCTGCTCCCCGGTATAACTCTGTGTGTCCCTTTTGCCTGCCGAAGCCCTTGACCTCGACCACGGTGACACCTGTCACACCAATTTCCGACAAAGCTTCGCGTACATAATCAAGCTTAAAAGGCTTAATAATTGCGGTAACAAGCTTCATAGCGATTACTCCTGATTGTGCTGTTAGTCTGAGAGATTCGAATTCAAACTGGATACACTGGCAGAGACGTTATTGATCCGTTGCCACTATCCCGCTACATAAGGTCAAAGCTGTGATGAATGCTGATATAGGCTTCAGTTTCGTCATTATCATCCTCGCCCTGCAGAATATCGGCATCTGTGTGTACGACTGCGGCTGTCACTTCAAACCCTGAAACTTCAAGCGAATAACCGAATTCCAGGTAATTTCCCAGAGCTTCGTCTGCGTCATCGGTAAAGTCTCCGTAGGTCAGGTACGCCCCCCCGTAACCCAAGGTAGCTGCAAAAAAACCGTATTCGTCGCCTTTTTCAACCTCTTGGCCGCCGACCAGTTCTGTGAACACCCCGTTGTACTCACCGTCTGTGTACTCCAAGTCCAAGGACAAAGTGTCGTTGGCCCAGCCAGCGTATAGGTTGAGTTCGTTGTATTCGTCATCGAAGTCGTCAGAGTACTGGTAGCTGGTAAACCCCGCTCCCAGATACAGCCCGGCGGGCAACTCCATGACATATCCGGTGTAGAAATCTTGTTCTATCCCTTCACCCACATCCGCAATCCATGTGCCCAAATAAAATCCGCCGGCTTCCAAATCGATTCCTCCATTTGCAACGCCGGTATCTTGTGGGATTCCCCGGAAAATATAGTCAGACATGATTCCAGCATTGCCTGTCACACTGATCTCGGCAGCAACTGACAACGGGACCATTGGACTGGCCAGAACGGCCAGTAACACCACTTTGTAAAATGTTTTGCTCATCGACTTCCTCCCCATATCTATGAATTCGATATAGAGACTAAGCACACACCGTGCCAAAATTTCCTTGCTTGAAAAAACAATCAGTTACGGGGGTCGCATGGATGCAGGTCACATCCAGCTTGAAAAATAACGCACCTTGCTGAACCCCAGATGCACAGCATCAGTGCATAAAAATTTAAACTCGGTATGATAGGCTTCGATGTTTGTACCTTAGGTGAAAGGATAAGGAGTATTCAGCTATGAAACTCGGTTCCAGTATTTTGGATGAGTTGACTCGCAAAATTGATGAGGTGCTTCCCGATGACTTGAAAAAAGGCAGGGACAAGCTTGAGAAAAATGTACGAGCTGCAGCAGAAAGCGTATTTCAGCGACTTGATCTTGTCACGCGCAAGGAATTCGATGTACAGAGCGAGATGCTGGCTCAAAGCCAGCTACGCGTCAAGGAACTGGAGCAACGCGTACAGGAACTCGAAGGAAAAGAGACCAAGTGAACGAAGGGTCAGGCACCGAACCGCGGTTGCTACAGCCTTGTCCTGCAAGAATTACGTTGGCCTAAAATATACCGGCAACACTACATTACCCCCGGCACAAGCAGCTAACGTACTGAATCCAGCATATAGTCCACGACTCTCCTGATATCTTCATCAGAAAAATCGAGACGGCCACCCTTGGGGGGCATGGTGCCCATACCATTGATGGCATTCGCATAAAGCTGTTCAACACCTTTTGCCAAACGTGGCTCCCAACCGGCTTTGTCCCCCAGTTTCGGAGCATTCAACACTCCTGAGCCGTGACATACGGCGCAGGCTTGATAAATTTCCTCGACCGGTTTTTCTTCGGCAACCGCAACCAGTACCGGTTCGGTTTTCTCGGCATCAACGACAGCTTCGTCGGCCATCGCGGCCTCGCCGGACAGGTGCACATTGCCTACAGGCCTGATGCGGTCCTCAATGTTCTCCTGAATCACAGTCTCATGGGAATAGTCCGCATCTGAAATAAGCACATTTGCCAGTGCCAGAATCCCGACCGTCGATCCTACCAGCACTCCAAATACGACTTTCAGTGTTTTTACAAACTTTTGGTCGCTCACATGAACTCCTGTTTCTGTTGATTCAGCTTTAATGCGCTGCGAATTATAGTGAATGATGGGTATGAAACCAAATACTCTTTATGGCCTATCTTGGTTGTCATACCTGCACCGCCACCATCTACCCGATGTGGATAGAAAAGCTCATTCTTGGAATGCAACCCATGCGGCAGAATCCGGGTCCGCCAGAATTGTGTTCGGCCCGCTATACCTGTGCCGACTGCATGGATTCAGGGGCATCCACATGCACAGTCACAATATCCGTATCATGGTATTGCTGGTGGCGAACTGAGGAGGCCAGATGCCGTAATAGTCGAAGCGAAACATCCCATTCGTTTGTCTCGGCATCTGCACGCTCGCCGAGTAGCGCGATACGGTCCTGAAGGTTTTCCTCACCCGTCGCGGCCACAAATTCCAGTACAGCCTGACCACCCTCCTTGTGGGCCATCAGAAGCAAACGGCGTTCCTGCTTTTCTGCACTTTGACTCTGACCATGTTTAAGGAGTGTCAGCAGGGTCTCTTCGGCCGTTCCTACAAGGCGGTCTGCCATGGCTGCATCCCAATTGCTGCGAGAAGCAAATTCACCAAGGAATGTCTTAATTTTCGGCAAAGCCGACAGATCAAGCACCATTTCAATTCGCCTGCGACGCGGCTCCGTCAACTCCACAAACAACGTCATCAGGATAGCGACCAAACCTCCCGCAGTCATTCCGTTTTCCAAAAGCCCTCCGGCAAACTTAGAAGCGTACTCGGGGAATATCCATCCGTTCTGAAAGCCAACTCCTATCCAGAATGCAGCACCGGCAACCAGGCCCTTGCGGTAATCTATCCCGTCCTGAACGGTGACCTTCATGCCAACGACAAAGAGCATCATCAGCAACACTCCGATATAGGCAGCAGCAACCGGCCCAGGGATTGCCAAAATGACAGCCAGCGCTTTTGGAACGAACGCCAGTACAACAAAGACAAGTCCAAGTGCAACACCGACCCGGCGTGCGCCAACTCCAGTAAGTTCAGCTACAGCAACACTCGTTGAATAGGTCGTATTGGGTACGGTTCCCAAAAGACCAGACAACAAATTGCCCATCCCATCAGCGGCCACCGTGCCCTGCACTGCCCGGAAATCGGCCGCACGAGGCTGGCGCCAAGACACCCGCTGGATGGCAATAGAGTCCCCGATCGTTTCGATCGCTCCCACCAGAGTGACAAACACAAATGCAGGTAGAAGCGTCCAGAAGACTGGTCCAAAGCTTAAATCCAGACCTGGCCACTCGCCAGCCGGGAAACCCACCCAAGAAGCAGCAGCGACACGCTCTATGTCGTAGAGGCCATAAAATCCTGCAACTAGCGAACCAACCACAACCCCGATTACAGGTGCCCAGAGCCGCAGCACCCCCGTTGCCTTGAGGGCTATAAAAATAATGCTTAGCAAGGTCGCAAGCGCGCTCATCGGGGCGGCCAAAACAGGAACCCCGTCAGGAACGTTTTTCAAAAAACCAAAAATGATTGGCATCACCGTGACTGGTATCAACATAATGACTGTGCCAGCCACAGTCGGGGTCAGGATCCTGCGAAACAGGGATAACCGCGCTGAAAGTGCAAACTGGAAAAAAGATGAAACCACTACCAGTGTAGCCAGCATGGCTGGGCCGCCCTCGGCAATTGCCGTGACACAAATTGCAATGAAGGCTCCCGAAGTACCCATCGCCAACACATAACCTGCGCCAACCCGCCCTACCCGTACAGCTTGCAGTATCGTACTGATACCACTGACTGCAACAGCAGCGAATACGGACCACGACAGGAAAGCTTCAGACCCGCCCGCTGCACGGACAATGATTGCCGGAGTCAGCACAATGCCGGATATACAGAGGATAGCCAGCTGCAGACCAAGGCCAAAAGCTAGTGCAGCCGGAGGATTTTCATCAGGCTGATAACGAACACTTGTGTGTTGGGAGAAAGCGTCAGTGCTGATGATGCAACCTCATGTGTTGTAGGAACCGCATTCCCATTGCAGTCGAATGCTGACCCATACCACTTTGCATGTATGACTCGCGCTAGTTTGCCGATCGGGCCAAATTCGTTTCCTGCCGTACAAGATGGTCTATCAGCTGCAAGAGCCGGCTATAACTGCCGGCATCGGCGGCTGTGGACCGATACTTCCCATTGACAACAACTGTAGGGACAGAGCTGGCCCCAGAGTCCCGTGCCAGTTGTCTGGAATGCTGGATGTTTTTGGAAACACTGGAAGACCTGTAAGCTTTTTCAAACGAGCTGGTGTCGATACCATGCTGGCCCAAGAAGCGCGAAATGGATTTCTTGTCTCCCAATCGCCGCCCCTGCACATGGATAGCTTCAAAAAAAAGGGAATGCATCCTTTCCGCTTCTCCCATCTCCCTCAAGGCAAAGTACGCGCGGGCCTGTGGCACCCAGTTGCGATTCATCACAGCCGGCATAGGCACAAACTTCACGTGATCTGCCTTTTCCCGTTTCCATTTCGCCAGGTACTCTTCAAAGTCGTAGCAATGGGGGCAGCCGTACCAGAACAACTCCAAAACTTCCACATGACCCGTATCCACCTGCAATGGCAAAGCAGGCGATATCCTGTAGTAGTGATAGCCTTCATCAAACTCGACTTCTAACTCGCCCGCCAAGGACGTCGTCCATACAGCGACGGCCAACACGATCAGCAGCCGAAAAATGGAAATATGAGATGCGTTTTTATTTTTCACCATGTGTTGTACATAAAGCCTGTTGATCGCATATCTCAGCTAGAACCCTGCCTCACATCGCTCAAAGCATTACAGCGACACCTGCCCTAATGTAGACCTGCAATGTATTCCGCCACCGCATCAATCTCCACCTCTGTCATATAGCTGACAATGCCAGGCATCGCATTCAAGTGGTCTTCGGGATGGTACCTCGCACCACTTTGATATGCCCGCAGTTGCGCTGCGGTATATTGTGCATGTTGACCCGCAAGACGTGGAAACTGCGCCGGCGCGTTGCCAAACCCATTGGGGCCATGACACGACATGCAGGCTGGTACTCCCGTCGCGGCATTGCCGCCACGATAAATTCGCTCTCCTATCTTGTACAATTTTTCACCCTGATATTCCTTGTCGGCACTGGCAACCCCTGAACTGGCTGGCTGGCTGGAAAAATAGGCCGCTATGTCCTGAATGTCCTGCTCGGACAAATTTTCCACCTGAAGATTCATCAAAGCATTCACGCGAGTCCCGTTTTTAAACAACCGCATTTGTCCGGCCAGGTATTTTTCACCCTGACCTGCGAGTTTTGGCCAGGCCGGATTGGCACTGTTTCCATCAGTCCCATGACATGCGGCACAAGGCGCCGCTTTCTGCTTTCCTGCATCCGGGTCGCCCCCTGCATTGACACAAGTTGCAAATATTAGGCAAACAGCCAGCATCCACAGTCTCTTCATACATCCAATCCTGAACATAAAATCCTGCTGTATCGTTAATGTAGCTAGAGGTCAACTTTGAGTCAGAAATGAGCCGACCAAAGAAGCCGTTGTATATCATAAAAGCAGGCACAGTCGCAAAATATCGGCGCCAAATCGCAGACACCTTACCCCTGCAAGCCAAAAACAAGAGGTGTAAAATGGTCACACAAACAATTCGCAAGCAGGGTTGAGTCCACGGCTTGATGCCCGAAGGCTCAGAAGGTGCGCATATTAATGACATACCGAGACAGCACAGCCACCAAAAACCTGAAGTGTGTAAGCAATACAGAGCGACACCTGATTTCAAGAGTACACATTCGCATATGAATCGTGAGACATGTTTTTGGCTGCCACCGGGTTCACAACGACACCCGCTGAATGACAGGGGAGTTGAGGCTGGTGCGTGAATTTTGGCACCGGCTGCGTCCGAGCTACCGGTTTCAGCGGGACTGTCAGTTTATGGTAGAGGGGTGTCTGGATGATTTGCTGATTTGCAACAGCCAAAAACGGCAGGACATGCCAGACCATATAATCGTAAAGCTCGATTACTTATCCAGGGAAATCCTGAAAAAACACAAAATTCCATACCCGGATGCTGAACGGGCCAGCTTGGAAACATGGAGGGATTTTCTTCTCAAGCTCGCGGTAGCGGTGTGGGAACAGGATTTGAAAGGCGCCAGAAAGCTTTATCAGGGATAGAGCAATTGACTCAGGCTCGTAAGCTGAAGCTGTAATCTCGCAGGGGAAATATTAGAAAATGGACTGCTTCAGTTCGCCCTTTACGACAAGGAAACCGACTATCGTTTCCTACCTCTGCGGTAATCCGCAATACTGGCTCAGGTGAACGTACCTCAACCCCCTGCTGTGCAGGACAGCGCTTTCGGACTCCTGAATCTGCCCCGAGGCTGCGTCAACGATACCTGGGATCACACTGCGACTGCGGTCAAATGAGCCTGCCCTTTCAACAGGCACAGTTTTTAAAAAGTGCCGGCAGCTTGCAAGACTTCCCTGAGGATACAGGGGCAGAAGTTGCCTTTTGCGGGCGCTCCAATGCCGGCAAGTCAAGCACAATCAATGCAATATGCCGGCAAAAAAACCTGGCGCGCACCAGCAAGACCCCTGGGCGTACGCAGTTGATCAATTTTTTCAAACTGGATGGGGACACACGACTGATAGATCTTCCCGGGTATGGCTACGCCAAAGCGCCTGCACATATACAGCACCAGTGGCAAAGCCTGATGGAATCTTACTTGGTCCATCGCCGTGCATTATGTGGCCTGATTTTATTAATGGATATCCGTCATCCATTGACTGAAGTAGACTGGACCATGATTCGCTGGAGCAAACACTACAAACTCGCTCTCCACATCCTGCTGACCAAGGCCGATAAGGTAAACAGAAATGCAATGGCCAAATCGTTAACGCGCGTCACTTCCGAGATGGAGCAGCGTGGATTCCATGCCGGTACGCAGATATTTTCTGCTACACAACGGGTCGGTATTGCGCAGGCACAGGAAAAAATATCAGCATGGGTCAGCCAGACTTTAGATCCAAACTGATCAAATGAAAAAGTGCCCCGGTCTAAAGGAAAACCGGGGCGAACTGTGACTCGGTTGGAAATCCAAGTCGAAAATGCCCGCTTTAGGGAGGGAAGCGGGTCGTGCTTGTAGCACTAGCACTACAGCTTAGAGGGCAAATATCCGTGAAAGTTCACAGCTGGGTGGATGTAAAATCCAACGCCCCCAGCATTGCAAGGTACAGCCCCTCGTGAGGGAGTTGGCAAGGTCGAGGGTTGGATCAATGAAAAGCCTTAAAAAAACAAGCACTTGTCAACAAATACATAGGTCTGCATGGAGCAACCATCATCCTTGCCAGCCTGTCAAAGTGAACCCAAGAAAGCCAGTAGCGATTCGCGCTGTCCTCGAGTCATCCTGACAACCTGCTGTTTTGCTGCTTCCGCCTCACCGCCATGCCAGAGAATAGCTTCAAGAAGGCTTCGTGCACGTCCGTCATGCAAGAAAGTGGAGTGATGGCTCACAGTCTCCGTGAGCCCGATCCCCCACAACGGCGGTGTACGCCATTCGCGCCCAGAAGCATTCCCTTCTGGTCGGTTGTCAGCAAGACCCTCGCCCATGTCATGTAATAGCAGGTCCGTGTAGGGCCAGATCAATTGAAAGGACTGTTCTTTGCCGATTGAATCCCGCCGCGTTACAAATTTCGGGACGTGGCAGACAGTACAACGTGCTTCGTAGAACAAGCGCTTGCCTTCAAGTACCTGTGGGTCGCTGACCTCGCGTCGCGCAGGAACACCTAGGTTGCGGATATAGAACATCAACATGTCAAACATCGTCGAGACCGCCTCGACCCCATCCCCGAGAGGTATATCTCCATGCGGGGCTGCCATGCAGCTCTGCTGTGCTGCAGTACAGTCACCATGTGGAACAGGATAAAGTGGAGTCGAAATGCCAATATCATCCCGAAATGCGGTCGCCGACTGCTGCACGAGAGTAGGTTGCCCCGCCTTCCAGCCAAAACGGCCAAGCATCACCTTCTGATGCTCATCGCTCCACACCTGCCTAGCCCGCCCGGAAACACCGTCTCCGTCGAGGTCATCCGGGTCGACATGACGAAGGATATCGACTTCCGGGATGGCCTCAAGCAGGCCCATGCCAATAACCGGAGGAGCGACCCGGGGTGAGGCCATCGAGTCAGGATGCAAGGCATCGTACTGCAGGTCCACGATTTGGTACGTCGGCGCCCGGAGATTGACGACTTCCCCGTCTGCAAGCCGCACGGGCAACTCCTTGTACTGAACGGTGAATTCTCCCTCAATGCGTACACCCTGAACTGAGAAATTCTGCAACTGGTTCCCGTATGTGGGCTCTGGAATGCTGCTGACACGGTGTTGCAAAAGTGCTGAGCGCTGAGTTTCATTCTGTGGTGGAATCGATAATTTCAGAAGCATCAGACCGGCTTTCTCGCCCTCAGCTGGTGGACGACCACGCCCATCCTTCAGGTGACAGCGCTGGCAAGAACGCGCGTTAAAGAGTGGGCCCAAGCCATCTGACGATCGGGTCGAGCTTGGGGAAGACACCCATATCTTCTTGAAGATTCCGTCACCCACTCGAAAATCGAGCTGGCGTTCAAAGGGCATGTTGGCGGACGGATGCGAGAAAGCATCTCGGTTTAGCATCTTGAATACTGTAGCCGCCCCGCCTGGTCGAAGCTCATAGGTTTCTGCCCCAGAAAAATCTTCTGCAGGCTGTGTAACTGCCAGAACTCGAGGGCGTTCCTCATCAGTATTTCCCGATAGAGGCACAAATATTGCCCATAAGAATATGGCTATAGAAACCGGAAACTTAATAGGTTTTCGATATAGCATTTTGAGCATTTCACAATATAACATCACTAGCCATCTGAACGGGATCAGTTCTAACCTGCTAGCCCCTCCAGGCTATACCCTTCGGGCTTTGCAGGAAGACAGAGAAAACCGGACAAGTCTATTTGTTGCTAATGCGGAGTGGTGGCAACACGATTGTCTTTTCTTCATTTCGAGGGAGAAATAATGAAATTAAAAAAACATATATCTTCTCTAATTCAAGGGGTCTTAATCGCTACTCTAGCGGCAACCGCAGGATTAAATGCCCAAGAAAACAACAGAGTGGATCTTGAAAAGATTACTATCTATGGCAAGTACTTTAATACTGACAACGAGACCGGCAGTCGGCTGGGACTGACCGCCATGGAAACACCGGCGACGGTGGATGTCATTGAGGGCGATACGATCCGTGAACGCATGGATACGAGTGTCATGGAGGCCGTCACCCGTTCCGCCGGTTTTAGCAATGATGCACACCATGCTGAAGGTGGCCTGGACATGGCCGCCAGGGGCTTTTTTGGCCAGCAAACCGTCACCAAGTTGTACGACGGCAGCAATTACTATAACGCATTCAACACCATCACCTTTCCCTTCGACACCTGGGGCATTGAGCGTATCGAGGTACTGAAGGGGCCCTCCTCCGTACTGTACGGTGAAGGCGGCATTGGTGGCGCATTCAATGTCATCCCCAAACGGCCACAGTGGGAACCCAGTGCTGATCTGCGTATGTCCACCGGTGAAGACGATACCCGTTTCATTGGTGTCGGCCTGACTGGCGGACTCACCGATACCCTCGCGTACCGGCTGGATTACAGCAACAGACAGTCCGACAACTGGGTGGACAGGGGTGACAGCGAAACCGAGATGGTTTCCGCCTCATTGCTGTGGAAGGTCAGCGAGGATTTCACGCTGACAGCACGCTACGACTGGGGTGACCAGGAACCCATGCGATACTCTGGGATACCACTAGTCGGAGATATGGAAGGTGACCTTGTAATCAATGGGGATTTCCCCCGTGAATTGCTGAAACGCAACTACGAGGTCAGCGATGCAGAGGTCCGTTACAAGGACAGCGCTGCCCGGATTAAAGCCGACTGGAATATCAGTGAACGACTGTCCATGCAGTCTGAGCTGTACCGACTGCAAAACGATCGTTTCTGGCAAAATGTCGATATGTTCGCATACGACCGGGATGCCGGCACAGTTAAGCGCGACTCACCGTTAATCATTGCGCATGACACCGAGCACAACGGCTTTCGTACCAATGTTGTCTTCGATGCTGGTGATGGTGGGCGAAAGCTGAAAACCTCGGCAGGCTTCGAAATCAACGATGTAACCTTTAAGCGGCCATTCTATTTTGGCAATGAATTTGATGTAGTCAACGCCTTCAATTTCA
>VXPJ01000035.1 GCA_009839635.1 Pseudomonadota bacterium | reverse complement strand
CCTGGCTTTCTCGAGCACATCGTCGCGTTGCGATTCGGTCTTGTCACGAAACGCACGTACGGTATCGACAACCCCCTGCCCACGCTGTCGCAGGAAAAATTTTTCGACCTCCCTGGCAATAATTTCCTCGGCGGCCCTGGCTGCTTTCTGGCGGGACTTCAGGTTGTCCTGGATGACATCCTGAAGGTCGTCCACCGTGTACAGGTAGACGTCGGAAAGCCCGGCAACCTCGGGTTCGATGTCCCTGGGGACGGCAAGATCCACCATGAAAATGGGCTTGTGCTTGCGTTTTTTCAGGGCGCGCTCAACCAGCCCCTTGCCGAGAATCGGCAGCGTGCTGGCCGTCGCCGTGATCACGATTTCGGACTCGGGCAGGGCGTTGTTGACAAAGCTCAGGCCCACGCCGCGCCCGCCGACCCGCTCGGCGATGTTTTCTGCACGTTCGACACTGCGATTGGCAACCACGATTTTGCGTATTCCGGCAGCTTTCAGATGTTCGGCTGCAAGTTCAATGGTTTCGCCCGCACCGATCAGCAAGGCGGAATGATGCTGCAGTTCCCCGAATATTTTTTTCGACAGCGAAACTGCTGCGGATGCCACCGACACCGGGTTCGCGCCGATCTCCGTGCTCGTTCGTACTTCCTTGGCCACGCTGAAGGCATGCTGGAAAAGCTGGTTGAGGTCGCGCCCGACAGTGCCTGCCTTCGAGGCGTCCTGATAGGCCGTCTTCAGCTGTCCCAGGATTTGCGGTTCCCCGAGTACCATCGAGTCCAGCCCGCAGGCCACGCGAAAGATGTGGTGCACCGTGGAACGGTCCTGGTAGTCATACAGGTACGGTGCCGTGTGATCGGATTTCAGGTTGTGGAAGGCGTTCAGCCAGTCCAGGATGTCCTTCTTGCCTTCATGCATTTGCGTCACCTTGCAGTACAGCTCGGTTCTGTTGCAGGTCGACACGATCAGGGCCTCCTTGACCTGGGGAACCTCGATCAGTTTTCGCAATGCCGCGCGCAGGTTCTGTTCGCTGATGGCGACAAGCTCACGCACGTGAACCGGCGCGGTCGTGTGGTTAATGCCGAGCGTGAGTAAGGACATGGGAACAGGAAATGTTCACTGCAAACGGGGATCGTGCAGGTTGGGATACGGGCATGACATGGTCGGTCCTAGTCACTGTTGATTCTGCCAAATTGCATATGTAATGCACAGATAACTGAAGTAATATTCAGAATATAGTCTAATCGAGCTATCAACTCAGCATAGTATTTTGGTAATCAAGTTCTCTATCCTTCGGGTTTTGGGGTGGCCAATCCTGCTTGTGGCTGTACTCGGGCTGCCCGGATGTGCCACTGCGCCTGTCGAAACCGCCGAAGCCGAACGCATGCCGGATCCGGACCCGCCGCTTGAGATGAGCCAGGCGCCTGCCTCCGAGTACAGTGCCCAGTCCGACCTGCTCTATGAAATTCTCTTGGGCGAGTTATCCGGTCAGTTCAATGACGTGCACCAGGCGCTGGAGCATTACGTGCGTGCTACCGAGCTCAGTGACGATCCGCAGGTGGCCGAACGCGCGACACGAATTGCCATGGTGGCCAGGAACTGGGAAGTGGGTCTGCGGGCGGCACATCGCTGGTCGGAACTGGCGGGTGACGATCCGAAGTTGCACCAGATTCTCGGTGTGCTTGAACTGCGAAACGGCAACGTTGATCAGGCGATGGTGCAATTTGAAAAAATCATACAGGCGTCCGGGGATGCCCCGCAAAATGGCTTTGGCATCATTGGTGCCATACTGACCCGAGAGCCTGATTCCGAAGCGGCCATGCGACTGCTCGAGAAGCTGGTCAACGAGCATTTTGAAAACCCCTATGGACATCTCACGCTCGCCGGCTTTGCCCTGCAGGCTGGGGATTATCTGCGTGCACTGGATGAAAGCGAACTGGCCATCGGCTTTGGGCCGGACCTGACAGAAGCGCGCATCCTGCAGGTTCAGGCCTTGCTGGGGCTTGAGGAAACCGATGATGCCCTTGCGAACATGAAGGCGCTGGCCGAGGAAGCCCCGCAAAACCGCGAACTGCGCATCTCGTATGCGCGCATGCTGCTGACTGCAAAACGATACGAGGAGGCCGAGGCCGAGTTCGATGCACTGCATGCGGAAAGTCCCGAAGACAGCGAATTGATCTACACCCTCGGCCTGCTGCATTTGCAGCAGGAGCAGTTTGAGGCCGCCCGGGAAGATTTCACCCGCTTGATCCAGCAGGGCCAGCGCAAGGATGAGGGACATTATTACCTGGGCCGGATCGCCGAGGAGCAAAACGACTTTCAGACAGCCATCGCCGAATTCGAGAAAGTAGGGAAGAGGCAGTATTACCTGGATTCCAGGGCCCGGATTGCGTCCATTTATGCGGATCTCGAAGGCCTGGAAAGGGCCCAGCAGTACCTGGTTGAATTTCGCGCTCAACTGGACTCGACGAACGACGTGGTCCAGGTGTATTTGATCGAGGGACAGCTGTTGCACGATCAAAAGCTCTACGTGGCGGCCATCGACTTGTATAGCGAAGGGCTGCAAAAGTTCCCGGGCCATAGTGACCTGCTGTATGCACGCGCCTTGATGGCCGAAGAAATCGACCGGATCGACATGCTTGAATCCGATCTGAGAGCCATCCTGTCCGAGGACCCGGACAATGCCTCGGCCCTGAATGCCCTGGGATATACCCTGGCCGATCATAACTTCCGCATTGATGAGGCACTGGTATACATCCAGCGTGCCCTTGAGATCCGCCCGGACGATCCTGCGGTCATCGACAGCATGGGCTGGGTCCAGTTTCGCCTCGGCAATTACGAGCAGGCGGAGCAGTACCTGCGCAAGGCATACGGGCTACTCAAGGATGCAGAAATCGGTGGGCATCTCGTGGAATTGTTCTGGGCACAGGGAGATCACGAGGGTGCAAGAAAAATGATGCAGGAAGTGCTGGAGCGCTTTCCCGATGAGGAATACCTGCTGGAACTGCAAAGAAAATTCCAGCAGTAAGGTGCATGGTCCGATGCACCGATCCGGTATTTTTTGTGCTGTCGTGCTGGTGCTGGCCGCTTGCGCAACCGTTCGCGAACCGCCCGTTCCTTCGCTCCCCGACTCCGCCCGCCAGCAGGCGTGGGAGATCCACCACGCACACCTCGGAAAGCTGCAGACATGGGGCCTGAAGGGCCGGGTCGCCGGGAAATCGGATGACGAGGGGTTCCAGGCGGGCGTGCGCTGGGAGCAGCGCCCGCAGACATTCAGCATCGACCTGCACGGTCCGCTGG